>NZ_CAIWNH010000249.1 GCF_903913935.1 uncultured Mucilaginibacter sp. | reverse complement strand
CCTTAGTATAATCAGCTTTCATAGCTTCTCTGATTCTATGAGTCATAAACCAAGCCGATTTGTAGGTAATGCCAAGCATCCTGTGAAGCTGGTGGCTACTTATCCCTTTCTTGCTCGAAGCCATAAGGTGAAAAGCCAAGAGCCACTTGTGCAATTCGATATGGGAATCTTCAAGAATGGTCCCCATTTTGACGGTAAAGGGCTTGCGGCAAGCGTTGCACTGGTAAAGGCCGGGGCAACAGTGGTGGGCTCGCCGCCGCTCAGATCGCCCGGATTATCCGGTTACCCGGCATGTGATGCCCAGGTACAATCGCTGGCCAAAACGCTTTGGGGGCAGACAGGCGAATCTGCGACTATTACCACCCGCCGTTACGGTTTGGGCCAGGTTATTTTTGGCGGCGAACTGGATAAGCAGATCAATGACCTGTACCCTGAATACGAACTTACCGCCGCTATTTTAAAGCAAATGCAGGTACATGCGGATTTTGAGGCAGATCAGGCGGTACGGTATACGCACCGAAGCTCGGCGGGATGGGATATTTATTTTGTTGCCAATAAAACTGCCGATCCGGAGAAAACGAAAGCCGTTTTTCGCAGTGCGAAAGGCGCGCCCGAGCTTTGGGACGCCATCACCGGCGAAATGAGAAAGCTTCCGCAGTTTAAAGTGGAAGGATCGCAAACCAACATCACTCTTCAATTTGAGCCCTACCAAAGCTATTTTATTGTATTCCATACCGGCCGCGTGGCAAAACCAATCGCAAATAAAGATAACTTCCCGGTGTTTAATAAAATTGAAACCCTTAGCGGCCCGTGGCAGATTTCGTTTGATCAGAAAAGAGGCGGCCCGGCAAAAACAACATTTAACGAGCTTTCCGACTGGACAAAAAGCCCTGTGGAGGGGATCAAATATTATTCGGGCATAGCGGTCTACAAAAAGGAATTTAACCTGCAGGCCAACGTTTCCATCGCACATGGAAAGATCTACCTCGACCTTGGCGACATCAAAAACCTGGCCCGCGTAAAACTAAATGGCAAAGATCTTGGCGTAATATGGACCGCCCCCTGGCATGTTGATATCAGCAGCGCAATAAAACAAGGTAATAATCAACTGGATATTGAAGTGGCCAATTTATGGGTAAACAGGCTCATAGGCGATGAAAAATTACCGGACGACGGTATCAAAGACGATAAATGGCCCGACTGGTTAATTAAAGGCCTGCCGCGACCTTCAGGCAGGATCACCTTTTCAACCTTTCATCCTTACAACCAAAATTCACCCTTATTTAAATCAGGGTTATTGGGGCCGGTTACCCTACAACAAAGCTCGTTCTGATCAATCCTTAGAGGCTCAAAAGTACTTAAGTATAAAACACAACCGAATTTAATTTGTCATTGTGGTCTTTGTGAAACCTTAGTGTCCCTGGTGGTTAATTTTTTTACCACAATGGGCACTAAGATTTCACTAAGGCCACGAAGAGTTGACTGTGGCAAATTGTTATTTAGTTTTGACCGTTATTTCCCGACTTTTGATACCACTTCCTTTTTTACCAGGTAGCGTTTGGCAAGCCAGTTTCGTACGGGCTCGTCGTAAAATTTAAGGCAGGCCCAGGCAATGGTAATACTGCTGATCATCAACAACAGGCCAACAAAAAGGCCATAGCCGCCCAACTGTATTTTATTGTCGACTACCCATGCGGTATACCAATAGATGAGTGGATAATGGGTGATATAAAGCGGGTAGGAGATGTCGCCCAGGAACTTGCATATTTTAATGGCGCGTCCTCCAATTATTTTGCCGCCGGCCCCGATAGAAACGATCAGCGGGAACACCAGAACAATCACTACAGATTCATATACACCATTCATCCAAAGATGGCCGGTGCCGCCAATCCTTGGGATGGCTAGTACAGCAACAATCATCAAGCTGCAAACCGTAAACGCCCCTTTAATGTGGATCAGCTTCCCGGCGCGGCAAAGCAATACCCCTGCAAAAAAAGGATAAAGCAAACGTGCGAAACCTACATGGAGCTGGGTTTTATCAAGGCTCCATCCGCCGATCACATCGCCCTGCGGGCCCATAATCAAATATTGCACCAGGAAAATAGCAGCCAGGATAACAAATATACTCAACAGCGTTTTTGAGAACTTGCGGATAAACAAAGCGTATAGGATGTTGGCGATATATTCAAAAAACAGCGACCAGGCGGGGCCGTTCAGTGGGTGCATTTCCTGCCAGCCGCGGATGTCCGCCGAAATGGGCAATGGGATCAGGGTACAGCCAACCAGCATTACCAGCAACATTTCCCATACCGGTGTTTTACCGATCATCGGGAAAACTACAGCACTTCCCTGGAAATAAAAAAGCGCCGCACCAATCAGCGAACCCATAATAACCATGGGTTGCAAACGGATAAGGCGCCGCTTATAAAAGTCCCACTGGCCCATTTTACCCCAGCGGTCGTCATAAGCATAGGCTACCACAAATCCCGACAGGAGAAAAAAGAAATCGACCGCCAAATAGCCGTGATTGATCACCTGGATAAAGCGATTGCCGCCGGTAAAAGTTTCCATCACATGAAAGGCGATCACCAAAACGGAGGCTACGCCGCGCAGTCCGTCAAGGATTTCATAATGTTTTTTTGAATCAGGCAATACAGCAGTTGTACTCATTGAGCAGGATAATAATTATAATTGGATGAAGGCAATTGTTTTGGTTGATAATCCGTGTTCGCCCAGGGGAACAAAACACGCCCTGAAAAATCGGTTTTATTTATCGTAAAAACAAATGGATTGTAAAAATAAGCCCCTTTAAATTG
>NZ_CAIWNH010000248.1 GCF_903913935.1 uncultured Mucilaginibacter sp. | reverse complement strand
CTGTTGAATTTCCTGTTTTGTTTGTCCACGACCGGGAGGTACCATCATCTGTGCCCCAGCTATCCCGTTCATTCCACTTCATGGTGTTTTTTACTTCATTAAAAACATAGGCAATTTTTTCCTCATCGGTTTTAAAGGTTTTAGCCTTTGCAATGATTACGTCTTCGCCATCCAGTTTCCGGTTTAGCTGTCCCCCAAAATCTTCGCTGTCGATCAGGTGTCCGCCCACCTTTGCCCAGGTCTCTGAGAAATTCTTTTGAAACCCGCCTATTGGCCTTATGGAAACCAATTGGTATCGAAAAGATTCAACATTATCTTTAAACGACGACATAAACGGCTCATCACTTAATGAATGAACATTAGCCACTGCTTTGGTTTCATTATTAAGGACGTACTGGTAACTTTGTCCATCGTCCATCAGGCTACGGGCATCTGTTGATGATTTTATTTTTACATATGGCTCGTGCAGGTGCGGTATCCGCCTGAAATAAAACACATCTGGGATTGACGTGCTCAACTCATTATACCTAACAGGTATTTTTCCCTGGAAATACCAATCCGGAAAATCAACAAAAAAAGTAGTGTTCCAGTTATATTTATATTCAATTATAGATCCTGGTTTTACATTGGGCATTGTAAATGATATTTCACTCGTTTCCTTATCTAATACCTTGGTGTATATCAGTTTTTTGTCAAGTTTGGTGATCTCCATTTTTCCGTCAACCAGGTTGATGGTCTCCGCCTGTATCCCGGTTATAAATTCAAGCCGGTCGGCACTGTAATAAGGAATTTTAATATTTGCCTCGTCTTTTCCGTTATCGTTAAAAATTTTTATGCGCTTGTGTATTTCTTCCGTAATCGAGGTTAAATCACCAGTAAAATACAAGTCCCCTTTTTCAAAAAGCATTTCGGCGTTGGCATCCCTTTCAAAATCACAGGAGGTTAGTTCCATGTCAGCTTTATCAACTGTACCATAAGGTTGCGTTCCGGGTATTGCGGGTTGAGCCTGCGTTTTTATCAATACACAAAGGAGGCTTAAGATAAGGAGGTTGAAGAATTTGGTCATTATATTTCAGGTTTAATTAATTAAGGCGATATAAAAAAAGCGTTTTAGACTAACCGGGAACAGCGGGAATAAAAGCTAACATCTGCAATCCGGTTCCCTGCCGGAATGCTTGTCAGATCGATCTGTGTCGGCAAATAAAAAGAGGTGACTGAACAAAACAAGTGATAAGTTAATTCATTATAAAAAGGTTTAACGTTACTAATATAATGAATAATACAAAATAAATGTGGCAGGAAATCTATTTAAAACAATTATTAATAATAATTGTTAACCGCCCTTTTTTAACACTACCTGTTCATTCAGCATATCAAACATTTTTTTGTAAAAATCATGTATGCCAGGGTATTCGCTTACGTTGAATGCCGCTTTGCGGATATCGATCACATAGTGTACCAGCACTGATCCATCCTGCGCAGCAATGATCCGTTTAAACGAGATGCTTTTATCGGGCATTACCATACTCGCACTTTTTGGTAAGGCATCAACTTTGTAACCTGCAGGCAGTTTATAAACACTGTTGATGGAATAGCTGCGCAGGTAGCCGAAATAGATATCACTGAGGCGGCTATCGACCAAAAACGGGTTGCTTTTCAGCGAGGTGAACATGTTGGTATTTACGTATATGTAATTTTCATCAGTTCCGGGGAGGTCAACATTAAAATTGATATTCTGGGTAAGCGGCAGCGTATCCACTTCCATATTTTCAAATTTAATACCTGATATTTTCAGCGTATTATCACCATCGCGCAAATAGTCGATATATTTTTGTTCGCCGTCGGTTTGATACCGTTTTACAGCATTTATCCGGTCATAACTCATGCTGCTGATCTGGGCCGTCCCTTCTACTTTGCCGCCCGGTTTAATTTCGGCGTTGATCAATACCACCTGCCGCACGGGTAGTTCTTTTTTGATGCTTACTGTATCAAAGGTCTTATTTGATTTATCTACCCAAAGGCCAAAGGTATTGAGCAGATCGGCTGGAGGCTCGCTGTACAGGTTATATTTTCCGGTAGCATCCAGTATATAGCTTTTATCAGCGCTCACGGGCACATATACTACGGTACGGTTAAACTGCGACAGTGAAGTACGCCACGGATCGGGCCGGCCATTGCGACGGGTGCTAACCACCATAGGGTAAGCTTCAATTTTTAACTCTTTAAGGATGGCGTACAGCACAAGGTTTACCTCGGTAGAATTGCCAGCCTTATTTTCCCATGCCTTCCGCGTACCGTCAATGGTGTACCAACGGTCCATTCCGTTCCATTTCATCGCATTTTTTACGGCGTTAAAAACGAACGCTATCTTTTCGTCTTTAGAGCCCAGCAGTACCGCCTTTGCGGTGATCGCATCCTGGTTACTTAGGGTAGGGTTTAGCTGATCGCCAAAAACCGTGCTTTTTGTGAGGTTATAACCAATTTTTGCCCAGGTATCGGAGAAATCAGAACTGATACCGCCTATAGGTTTTATGCTCGCCAGGTCAAGACTCAGGCGCTGTACATTATCCTCAAATGACGACATATAGGCATCATCGCGCAGCGAAGGCACATTGGCCATTCCCCATACCTCGTTATTGGCATTATAATTATAGGTTTCGGACTGCTGGTCGCCGGTTGCGCCATTATCTGAAATAGTAAACGTATGGGTTGCTACTTTTAATACCTGTGCCTGGATAGTCCTGTCATGTTTGGCCAGCGGCATATTTACACGGAGCAGCGGCCTGAAATAGAACACATCGGGTATTGAGGTATCCAGTTCGCTGTATTTTACCGGTACGCTTGCCTGGAAGTCCCAGTCTGGGATGGAGCCATTGTACCGCCCAGTCCATTTATACTTATACTCAATAATACAGCCGGGCTTTACATTGGGCATCGCGAAGGTAACTTCACTGTTTTCTTTGTCGAGGATGGTGGTAACAATTGCTTTCTTTTCAAGTTTTGTTACCTGTGGTTTGCCGTCTACCAGGTTAATAGTCTGGGCCTCAACACCGGTAATATTTTCAAGGCGGTCTTCGCTGAAAAAGGGAATCCTGATATCAGCCTGGTTATTTCCATTGCTGTTGAATATTTTGATGCGTTTATGCACTTCCAGCGTAATAGACTTCAGGTCGTCGCTATAGAGTATCTTCCCGAAATTAAAAAGAACTTCGGCATTGGCATCTTTTTCAAAATCACAGGCAGTCATCTGCAGGTCTTCAACAGACACTTTCCCATAGGGCTGCTCCAGCGGTACAGGGGTTTGGGCCTTCGCTATAAAACCGCAAAAGCTCAAAAATAAAATTGCAACAGGTTTATACATTGATTCAGGTTTAATCAGCTATAATAGTAGTAAAAATAAATTTGATATAAAATTAATTTTTCCCAGGCTGAAAAATAGGTTTTCGGTTATAGCTTTTTTAAAACCACCTGTTCGTTCATCATCTCGTACATTTTTTTATAAAAATCAAAAAGCCCGGGATAATCTTCGCCAAAAAACACCGTCTTTTTAAACTGGATCAAAATTCTGGTTACAATCGTACCTTCCTGCTCAACAAATTTGCGCCGGAAAATAATGCTGGTGTCGGGCATGGACATACTTATATTTTTTGGCAATGCATCAATTTTATAACCTGCCGGAACCTTAAACATTTGGTTAATGGAGTAATTGTTAAGGTAACCAAAGTCAATATCAGTAAAGCGGTTTTCCTTTAAAAATGGATTTTTACTTAATGAGGTGAAAAGATTTGGATTAACATAGATGTAATTCTCATCCGACCCGGCCAAATCAGTCTTAAACTCTACCTTCTGGGTTAATGGCAGCGAGTCTATTTCCATGTTATCCAATTTGATGGACGATACCTTTATGCTGTTATCACCATTACAAAGGTATTTGATGAACTTTTCTTCACCGTCGGTCTTGTACCGTTCAACAGCATTTATTTTGTTATAGCTGGAACTCGTTATTTCGGCCGAACCATTCATTTTTCCATCAGGTGTTATTTCTGCATTCAAAAAAACGGATTGTATGGAAGGTTCATCATTCTCCATCGACACAATTTTATATTCTTTATTATCCGCATCGATTTTCAGTCCAAAAGAGTTCAATTCCTCAATTGGCACCGTATTAAACAAATTGAATTTATTTGTTGCATCCAGCACATAATATTTATCATTATCCAGTGGCACATACACAACAAGGTTATTAAATATAAAAATATTGGGGTTGGCCGGGTTTAATCTTCCGTTGTTTTTGGTACTCATTAGTACAGGGTATGCTTTGATGCCTGTTTTCACCAGCAGGTTGTATAAGATCAGGTTGATATCAGCTGCATTGCCAGCTTTTTTTTCCCATGCGTTCACCGTACCCTCATCCGCAAAAAAGCCGTACATTTTATTCCAGTTCATGTTATTCTTCACCTGGTTAAATATGTATGAGATTTTTTCATCGTCGG
>NZ_CAIWNH010000247.1 GCF_903913935.1 uncultured Mucilaginibacter sp. | reverse complement strand
CTGTAATTCGGGCTGCTTCGGGGTACCATTGATCCCAGCAGATCAATACACCTATAGTGGCATATTTGGTTTTAAAAACCTTATAGCCCAAATCGCCGGGGGTAAAGTAAAATTTCTCGTAAAATCCCGGATCATCCGGAATATGCATTTTGCGGTATTTGCCCAGGTAAGCGCCATCAGCATCCAATACAGCGGTAGTATTGTGGTAAAGGCCCTGCGCCCGTTTTTCAAAAAGGGAGGCAATGATCACTACATTTAATTCTTTGGCTACTGCCGATAAAACATCGGTCGACGGGCCGGGAATGGCTTCTGCCAGCTTAAAATTGTCATAATCTTCTACATCGCAAAAGTAAAGCGAGGTAAAAAGTTCCTGCAGGCAAATGATCTGGGCGCCGCCTTTTGCAGCTTCGCGCACTTTTGCAATCGACTTATCTAAATTCTCCTGTTTATTGGCGGTACAGGTCATTTGTACCAGCCCGACTTTTACTTTCGCCATCCCTTAAAAATTTGGGCAAAAGTAGGTGTTTTAGTCGGGAAAGTAAGTAAAGTCCGAAAGTCGGGAAGAAAATAACATTGATATGTTGTAGTGTTAAAACCCAAAGCTTCTTTCGGTCTTTTCCGACTTTCGGTCTTTCGGACTCACGAACACACCAAACCGTTCACCTTATCCAGCAACTCTGCAAGGCCGAAGGGCTTGGCAATGGTGGCA
This sequence comes from uncultured Mucilaginibacter sp., assembly GCF_903913935.1. GTDB lineage: Bacteria > Bacteroidota > Bacteroidia > Sphingobacteriales > Sphingobacteriaceae > Mucilaginibacter. The sequence continues at coordinate 15,606 of NZ_CAIWNH010000247.1, read as the reverse complement.
TCGCAACCGCAATCGGCAAATTCATCATTATTTAAATACGCCGAACAAATAATTACGGGTACATTATTAAAAAGGTGATGTGTTTTTATCTGCCTGCAAATGTCATCGCCTTTTGGGCCGTTAAGCTTGTAATCAAGAATTACCAGGTCAGGGCGGTAATTATCTATCATCGCCATAAAATTCCTGCTGTTTGAGCTGATCTTCACTTCGAAATTATCGTACAACAAGGCTTCTTTTACAATATCCAGAACGTCCTGGTTATCATCAAGCACTAATATCCGCTTTACCATAGTGTAATTAATTGTTTAATAGGGGTTGCGTACAGTTTTTCTCTATAATGCGGAATTTTAAAATCAGACAACAAACAATTAGACCTTTGCTTTTGATACTTTAAAACGCAAATGGTTTAATTTTATTTGAAATAATACTTTTTTTAACCAATTGGTTACCATCAGGCATTTCAAAGCAAAAAGAGGCTGCCCTTTTTGGGACAACCTCCTTTATAGCATGTTCTATGTAAACTAAGTTAAGCTTTTGCTGTGTGGTGATGGTGCCTGTCACGTTTGGTTTCCTTAACATCTTTTTTGATGTCTTTAACTTCTGCTTTTGCAATTTCCTTGTCCTTTTTGTCGGCAACCAAAGTAGCTTTATCGGTTTTCACCGTTGCTTTGGCAACTGCAACATTAGCCTTATCGGTTTTAATCTCGGCTTTTGGCGCTTTGTCGGCTTTGTCGGTAGCTAACTTGGATTTATCTGTAGCCAGCGTTGCTTTGTCAGTTTGCAGGCTTGTTTTTGCAGTTGCCACATTAGTTTTTGCATCTGCCAAGTTTTCTTTAGCTTTTTTAAGGTCAGTTTTCGCATCAGGCTTTGTTGTTGACGACTGCGGGGTTGTCTGTGCAAAAACGACAGCTGAAAACAGTACGGTAAGGGCTAATAAAAATAATTTTTTCATGTTTTTTGATTTTTGAATTGTGTACGGTTAAATAAATTCTTGGTTACATATTTTAGTTTGACATTATAAATAATAAAGGGTTTAACACAAAAAATATTTTTTTTATTTTTTTTAATATTAAACCTTGGGCTATATTCCCCGTTTAAACAAAATATATTCAATTTAAACTATTCTCATGATTAAACCCCTACAAAAGTTATTGCTTTTTGTTCTATTTTCATTGGCGTCAAACATTGCTTTGTGTCAAACTGGTACTATGCCCGGCGAAGACGGCAAAACAAAAGGTGATGATGATGGTGCAGACCAGCACAACATTTTTAAATTCGGTGCAAATTATTTAAGCAATATCGTTTTTATGGGGCGCACTGATACTGCGAAAACTCCCGTAATATTACCCGAACTGAAATACACCTTTAGTAACGGTATTTTTTTATCGGCCACCGCGAATTATATTCCCCAAAAAAAGAAAAAAAAATTTGACGGAGGTGATGTATCTGCCGGTTATAACTTCGACATTACCGACAATTTTTCTGGCAGTGCTTCATACACTAAACTTTTTTACACCGCCGGCTCCACACAAATCGCGTCTTCTATCAGTAGTACTTTTAATGCCAGTTTAAGCTACGACATAGGCACTATTCTTTCACCTTCTATAAATGTTGACTACGACCTGAACGGAAAGAGCATAAGCAACGATGTTTTTATTGATGCTGACGTATCGCACGATTTTATCCACAAAGGTATTTTTGGCGATGAGGATATTTTGCTGGTATCACCTACAATTTCGGTAAACACCGGCACGCAAAACTTTTATAATTCGTATTTAACCAACGTAAAAAAAATAAAGGCCGGCAAAACCAAAAAAGCGACTGACCTTGCCACACAATACACAGGCACACTCAGCCAGTTTAAACTGCTTGACTTTGAGATATCGGCACCGCTTGACTACAAAACAGGCCATTTCCTTTTCCAATTTACCCCTACCTATGCTATTGTAAAAAATCAGCTTCCGGCCGCTTTAGCCGCCAGGCTTTCAAATGCTTCAAGCGTATTTTACTTTGAAACCGGGGTGTTTATGAAGTTCTGAGGCCAGTAATCAAAGGCCGGAGAGGAGAGATTTGTAAAATATTGGCGCACACAGGGGAAGCAGCAATTAAATTATTGAATATCTAAGCGTTACCCGCTATTTTATTGCCGCAGAGAATTAAAAATCGTGATACAGGTCCCTGAAGGTACTGCGCAGCCCGAAAGTGATCATTACTGTTTTATGATCAGTTGCTGAAGTTTTTTCGGCCCTTAAAAGTGCGCCGCCCTCCAGTCTTAAATTATATTTGGGGTTAATCAGGTATGAAATAGTGCCTTCGCCAAAATATACGCTGGCGGGTACGCCCTGCCCTACCGTGGTCGGGCTGCTCGATGGCACATAAGGCTTGTTAACATCGCCGCCAAAGTTCTGGTTAGCTGGGTCGGTACCAAATTTGGCATAATTAACCTGGCCCATAAAATCAAAACGACCTATGGAATAATTTAATATGCCTATAAACTCCCTGAAATTTGCACCCAATGGATCACCCAGCGGCTCCTCAAAGTTGGTGTAACTGGTTATAGGCTGAGCACTGGCGTAGGTATACGGTTTTACGGTATTAAATTCAAACAGGTAGTTTAAATCCTTCACCTTAAACAGGTCGGCACCCCTTATACCCAGCTGTATACCATTGGTATTGCTGTTGTTGCCGCCCGAAAAGAAACCACTTCCGCTAACCCTGTCTAACAGTAATTGCCCGTATATGGCCGATTTATCAAATATTTTATACTTGGCCGTAAAACCCATCAAAGCATTATCAGGCTGCGAAGGGGTTGAGTTGAAAGAGTTGGTATAAACAATAGGGTTGATAAAATTGGGGTCGAAACCATGGTAACTGCCCTGGTCATTGGCTTCGCTCATGATAATGGCATCAAAATAACCGAAGGACAGGCGGTTGGTGATATTCCAGTCCAGGTAGTGGAAAGCTCCCCATTTGCGGCGGTTATTGCCGAATGAATCAAACCGTGCGGCGCCCTGGTCCTGCATATAGGCCCATTGGATCATGTACTGCACCTTGCCCAAATTGGCCGTTAAGCGCAGCAAAGGATAGGTGGGCGAAAAATCAGATAACAGCAGCGACCGGTAGCCATCGCCGATAAAGGTTTTATCCTCACCCAGTGTAATATTCAACTGTTTTATAGGGGTGTACGACATGATGGCCGTAACATAGCTCCAGTCGGCAGTGGCCTGCCCGGGGTGGCGGTCATAGGCCTGGCCGGGCACAATATTCACCGTTTTTATAATATTGTTATAGTAGGTAGGGAATTTGGCCTGGTTCTCATACCCGCTGGTGTAAAAGAAAAACTTAGTGCCCACCGTGCCGCCAAACTGGTAGGCGCGGGTATTAATGTAGGTATTAATATGGTCGCTAAAGTCGCGGCCCAGTTGCAGGTCGGGCAGGTAATCGCCGTAAAACGTATAATCTTTGGTTTTTACATCAAACAAATGCTCGTTAAGCAGTTTGCGTACGATCCAGCCATGGCGGGTGCTGTCAACCCCAACATTCATCAGTTCCTTATACCTTGGTGCAATATTGCTGTCGATTAAAAACGGCTTCAGCGAAGTGTGGAACGAACTGTTGATGGAGTATATGCTCGAATTAAATTTTTGATCGAGCTGGTACGAGTAAGGCAGGTACACAGATTGTGCTTTACCAAATTGCGCCGTAAACACAATAATTGCGGCAATTAATGTGATTTTTTTTATAGGGAAATGGTAGATATTTTGCATCGCAACAAAATAAGTATTATTTATCATCAAATAAAAATTTCATTAATTTATTCATTAGGCTAACCAAATAATGGAAAGTTTGTTTGGGGGGATGTTGTTGAAATGTTGTAAAGTTGGAAGGTTGGAATGTTGTAAGGTTGAAAGGAGTTGGAATGGGTTGGAATGTTGTTGAGGTTGGAACCGACTTTTGACCTGCCAGCCGGCAGGCGGGCTTAAGACTCACGACTTGAGACTCAGAACATGGGCGTTCCCCGCTGATAGAAGCGGGTCGCGTGCTTTGCTCATACTGCACAGGCCTTAATCACAAGGCCGGTATCCGCGACGCCCGCTAACGCAGAACGCCGGTACACTTTAGCATTTCGTACGGGCAAGCGGCTTACCTGTCAGCGGGGTACGAGAACTCAGCGCTTTTGGCCTTGCGCTGCACTCCCGCCAGAGGGGGATGTGCGATGATATTTAATAAATGTCAACCGTAAAATTTTGTAGCGCTACAAATGCTACACCCTACTACAAAATACTACAAATATGATTATCAGTTACTTAACTACTGACAAAATTTTGTCAGTGATAAACAGATCGATCCAGTTCACTACCGCAAAAGTTACGAAATAAAGCTGGTCCTGGTCGTTGAATTTGTATTTGCGGCTCATGGTGCTTTAAAAATACGCTATTGAAACGTTTAATGCAAAAAACGTGTACAATGGTATAGCGGGCTACCTGTCAACGGGGCACGAGTACGCCACCTCTTTTGCCCGGCCCGGCATACTCGCGCCAGAATGGGGGGTTAACAGCCTCCACTTGCACAGCGACTGCGCTAGACCTACTACCATCTTTTATACAACATTTACTTACCTTTATACATAAGGCTTGTAATTCACGGCACACCTACAGACAGCGGGGAGCACCTTATATCGAGTGACTATTGCTTCTGCACTTAAAAGTGCTGACAACGCATAATTGAATACCAACTTAACTATTGTTGAGAAACCCTTCGTCGCGCAACAGCTACGACGCACTTGCCATGGCGGGATACACTAAGCACAGCGGCCGGGTTTTATTCGGTTTCCTTTGATGCATGGTTACCCGTATAGACCTCAAGCCTTGGTACAATCTCTTCATTAAATCTTTCGTTTATCCGTTTTCTTTCTTCATCGCTCAATTCATTATATTTAAACCAGCGGTAACCCGTATTAATTGCCCTAATTGCAATTGTCGTTTTTAGTTTAATATCATCGTCAATCGAATCACCTAACATCGTTACATAATACATTTCTTCCGGGGATGTTTTAAAATAAAATATTTTACCCTTTAAAAACCCAAAACCTCTTTGAGACCAATTGTCCAGATCTCGCCATTTTTCGGGTATCTTATATTGGGGATTTTTAGAAAATATGCTATCCATTCCTACGTCTAGTGTCTTTCGCGAAACAAGAAAAGTTATTCCAGGAGAACTACCTAGCGAGTCCCCCGAATAGTTACACCCTTCGAGATGAAGTATAGTTAAAATAAAGATTATACAAACTAAATACCGAGATTTAAAAAAATATTTCATATGAATCTTACTTTATTGTGTAAATTTAAGTGAATTGCTGAAGACATTGTAAATTTGACAATAAGCAATAAAACCTGCCACTGCTAATGCCCTTACTCTAGTAAGAGGGTTGGGCGTTCCAATAGCTATCACCATTTCACTATTTACTAACTTAACGTTTGCTCCTTGAGTTCTCGGATCGTTAACTAATGAATTAAAACCGCGAGCTCCCACTTTATTATAATCGATGTCATGAACATACGCTGGTATATCTTCTATTTGATCTGGCATTTTTGTATAGATTTCATCACCCCGATAGGTTTTTGGATTATCTTTTCCAGCATAACTCAAACCAAAAATATTATTATGCCAAGTTCGTGGATCCAAAGCATTTGGTGTTAAATCACCCTGTACCTGATACCAGAAATTACTAAAAGATTTTTGATCAACTTTAAATCCGTGATCCCCATACATTTTGTTATAACGCAGAATGTTTATTGGATCTAGTAACTTGCTTCCATCTGTTAATTTCCCTATTCCTCCAGCTTTCTCTTCTTTAATGAAAGATGAAGCTTGATCAAAATTAGGTGTTACCTTCATTGAGGATTCAGTTTGAAGGTAGGATAGAAATCTTTCAATATCTTTCTTGTCAGTTGTTGTATAGCCCCCTGCGGTAGATTCCCATAAACCATAAGGATCAATAAAGTTAACAGGATTATTATAACAATATCGATATGGAGTTAGATTATATGATAGTTCGGCAAGCATATCTGGAGCGTTCCACCTTCCAATCACAGGGTCATAGAGCCTCGCGCCGTAATCGTATTCGGTAAACTCCTCCTGAAGTTCTTTTTTATTGTAAAGATATTCATTTTTCGGATTGGGTATCGTATCTCTTGATATTTCCAACCCAAAAGGATAATAGTCGTCTTTTTGCTGTGTTGTTGCCGATCCAGTTTTGGTATCAAAGGTTATGCGGGTATCGCCCAGGTTGTCGCCCAGATAATAGGTGTAATCATAACCGGCGCTTATTGGCACAACTTTGCCTTCTTCGGTTTGTATAAAGCCGATGGTGGTAGTGCTGTTATCGTATTCTATCCCGTTAATGTAATCGGTTGTTTTGGTTATGCCGTTAAGTACGGTTACTTTCCGTAGCTTGTTTCCCGTTGCATCGTACGTATAAGTAATGGTCCCTGTTGGAATGGTAGCGACTATGGGCAGGTTCAGGATATTATACGTAAAACTTTTATTTTGTTGGATGTTTACGGTATTGGTGCTGCTGAGCATATTGCCGTTTCCGTCCCAGCTGTAGGTGGTGGTGCCGCTTGCCAGCCCGCTGTTACTGCTGTTACCGTCAACTACCGTTTGCAACTGATTGGTACCGGTAATATAAGTATATGCCAGCTGGTCGATCTGTGTGCCGTTCTGGAACCGGTTCAATGCGGTTATATTGCCGACCAGATCGTAGGTGATACCGGTTTCTTTATAACTGTCCAATGATGTTACTCCGCTTGTAAGGCGGTTCAAATTGTCATACGTATAAGTATAATGGTTTGTAAAATTACCGGGGGTTCCCCCAACCTGGCGCGAGTATCCGCACAGGCCAAAAGCGCCGGGCTACTCGTGCCCCGCTGACAGGTAACCGTATGAAGTTATCCCCCTGTCCGGCCGTCCTAATCCATATGCTACCCCAAAACCGGACGGACAAACAAACCATCAACCCTTCTACCATGGACCATTGACTATCGCCCATGGACTTCCCCCACCCTTTCGCACTTCCCAAATTTTTCCCATATTTGCGCTCTTTGAACGAATTATGCTTAGTTGATATGTTAAAAGTTGTTAAGCCTGAATTGTTTTTTTAAATAACCTATAAAAATCCGCATATTTACCCTGCAAAAATCCATTACATTGATCCATGGAATACAAAAAAATTAATAACCTTTTAGGCTGGCTTTGTTTTATTATCGCCTCAGTTACCTACATTTTAACGTTAGAACCTTCAGTAAGCTTTTGGGATTGCGGCGAGTTTATCTCCTGCGCCTTCCGGTTGCAGGTAGCACACCAGCCCGGTTACCCTATGTTTGCCATGCTGGGCAAGGTATTTTCACTGTTATCAATGGGTAACAATGCCAGGGTGCCATTTTATACCAATATGATGTCGGGCCTGGCCAGCGGTGCAACTATTATGTTCCTGTTCTGGACCATTACCATGCTTGCCAAAAAAATGCTTAATAAAGGCGGCGAAGCTATCGACCAGGGTCGTATGTACCTGATTATGGGTGCGGGTTTGGTTGGAGCGCTTGCTTTCACCTTCAGTGATACCTTCTGGTTCTCGGCTGTTGAAACCATCGTATTTGCCATTTCGGCCCTTTGTACCGCCATCGTTTTCTGGGCAATGCTCAAATGGGACGCCCATGCCGACGAGCCGGGTGCTGATCGCTGGATCATATTTATCGCTTATGTAATAGGCCTTTCCATAGGCATCCACCTGCTTAACTTATTAACTATCCCTGCCCTTGCCATGGTTTACTATTTCCGCCGCGGCAAAAGTGTTAACGCGGGCGGCGCTATAGGTACTTTCCTTATCGGTGTGCTCATCCTGGTGTTTGTACAATATTTTATCAGGGGATATACCATCGCCATTGCTGCTAATTTCGATCTTTTCTTTGTTAATACCCTTGGCTTAGGTTTCTGGAGCGGCGCGTTTTTCTTCTTCTTCATCATCGCCGCTATCCTGGTAGGCGGTATCTGGTATGGCAACAAGTATCAGAAACCGTTAATGACACTGGCGTTTTTATGCGTGGCATTTGTATATTTTGGGTACAGCTCTTTCGCCTATATCCCTATCCGCGCAAGTGCAGGCACTAACCTTGATAACTCGCACCCCGATAATGCATTTACCCTATACGGCTATTTAAACCGCATCCAATATGGTGAAAACCCATTACTTTATGGCCAGTATTTTGATGCAAAAGTTACCGACCAAACCGAAGGTAATACCCTTTACCGGAAAGGCGAAACCAAATACGAGGTTTCGGGCAAAAAGCAAAACTACGTTTACGACCATACCACCTTTTTACCGCGTATGTACAGCGGCGACGGACAGGACCCGCAGTTTTACCACGAATGGCTGCAAATTCCGGAAGGACAGGCGCCAACTTTTGCTGACAACATGAAATGGATGTTCAGCTGGCAGATTTACCAGATGTATGGCCGCTATTTTTTATGGAATTTCGCAGGTCGTTACAGTGATGCTGACGGTCAGCAAAGCACTTCTAACCCCGACGGCAACTGGACAACCGGCATCTTTGACAGCGGCAAACATCTGCCAAAATCAATCGTAGGTGGCGGACCAAAAATACCGGGCCAGGGCATACAGTTGGGTAATACCTACACCCCTTTATATGCATTACCTTTAATATTGGGTTTGTTTGGCTGCGTATACCATTTTCAACGTAAAAAACGCGATGCACTTATCGTATTGCTGCTCTTCTTTTTTACAGGGATAGCTATAGTATTTTATGTAAACCAACCGAGCATACAGCCGCGTGAGCGTGACTACTCCTACGTGGGCTCTTTTTATGCTTTCGCGATATGGATTGGCCTTGGCGTAATTGCCCTTGCAGAATTTATCCAGATAAAAGCTAACGCCAAAACTGCAGCCTTACTGGCAACAGGTGTTTGTTTACTGGCTGTGCCGGTATTAATGGCCAGCAAAGAATGGAAAGATCATGACCGCTCAACCAAAATGACGCCGCATGATATGGCATATAATTACCTGATCTCATGCCCGCCGAATGCTATCTTGTTTACTTATGGCGATAATGATACTTATTCGTTATGGTACGACCAGGAAGTGGAAGGCATCCGCTCAGACGTGCGTATTGTTAACCTGAGCTTGTTTACCGGAGACTGGTACATCCGTCAGATGCAGAAACCGATGAATAATTCGGCTCCGCTGCCTATTACCATGCCTTTTGATAAATACAAGGAAGGTGTGCGTGATGTTATTTATTTTGACGACAAAAAAGTTGCCGGCTATACCGATGTAAAAGAGGTATTTGATTTTATCACATCCGACAATAAAAATGTGATGGAGCAATACCAAAACGGCCAGTTAGGTAATTACCTGCCAACAAAAAACTTTAAGATCACCATTAACCCTGATGATGTTTTAAATAACCACGTGATCTCGCCAGCCCAGAAAGACAAACTGGCAAAGGAAATGATATGGAAATACACCTCCAACTACGTCACCAAAGAGAACCTGGCCATGATGGATATCCTGGCGCATAACAACTGGAAACGGCCGATATGCTTTACCACCACCATAGGCAACGAAAACCTGATAGGCCTGCAGCCTTATCTTTATAAAGAAGGCTTTACTTATCATTTGATGCCGTTACAACCGGATACCACTACTAAAGATCAGTTGGGTAAGACTAACAGCCTGGTGATGTATGATAACATTATGAACAAGTTTAAATTTGGCAACTTTAAAACTGCTACCTATCTTGATCATGAGTCGACCACTATGTTTTACCCGGTGATGGTGACCACTTTCCTTGATCTTACACAGGGTTTAATAAAAGATGGGCATCCTGACCTGGCACTTAAAGCATTACATAAATTTGACGAAGTAATGCCGAATATTAACCCGGGCCTTGATGTTGCCGATCGTAAAATATTCCTGGCACAAACGGCCTTCGCCCTGCATGATGTAATTTTGGGCGATAAGTTTGTAAAAAGTGTTGATGATTATTTAACAGACCTGCTGGATTATAACTACTACCTGCTGCAGGATAAAAATGGCGATATGAGCCTGCGTGATGTACAGTACGGCGTATCGTTTATTAACGGGCTTGCCGGCGTTACTGCTGATAATCACCGCATGGATCTAAACAAAAAGCTGCAACAACAGTTAAAAGATTACGAAACCAAATTTGCCGCCGTTTTGCAAAGACAACAGTAAAACGAACTGGTTTTATTTATAATATTCAAAGCGGCATTATCAATTTAATGCCGCTTTTTTCGTTTTAGTATTTTTTATCCGTTCCGTTATGCGCTTATACATTATTATTTTATTGGGCTTTGGTTTTTTTTCATGTAACAGGTCAGCTCAAAAACAGTCTGCTACAGCCGCCAATAAGGCCGATACAGTGCATAAGATGCCTGATACCTTGAAAAATAATATCGTCCACGAAATTAAACTGGATGTTAAAAGCGGTTTCTATTCTGCCGAAGAAACCCTGGATAGGGTAAAAGAAGTATTTGACGGCGATTCGCTGGATGAGCAATGGATCATCAGCCGGATAAACAGAACCTATGCACAGGCTTTTAACGCGCAGGTACAATGGCCCGTAGTTACCGCATTTGACCGCCTTGCCAAAACATTTGATCAACTGAACAAAAACCACATCATTGCGCTGCATAACCAGGGCATGACAAAAGAAGACGGCGTGGATGATTGCACCGAACTGCACGATAAATTAAAAAAGAAAGGCATACGCACCCGCGGTTATTGCTTTTACCACGGGCAGGACCTCGACCGGGTTATTGAAGATAAAAACCTTTACCTGGCCTTCGGCGATTTTGACCACAACGACGGAAAAGGCGTTGCCATAGGTAAAGCCATAGTTAAAGTATTAAAAGAGCAGGGTTTTAAAGTAAACTGGAATAACAGTATGGACAGCCGGATAGAAATTGTAAACCTTACCTGGCGCAAACGGTTTGGCAACGGCAATTGCAGTTACGACAGGGCAGTGAGGATATTAAGCGGTGGGTAACGTTTTGGCAAAAAACATAAGATCACAGTTTGTGACCTTAAAGGCGTTTCGCTGGCAGGATCGGGCTTCATTCCAAAATCTGACCCATTTTTATCTGGCTTAATTTAGCATCTTTAAAAATGTAAACACTTTGGAATGTTGATTCATCGTTCACTACAATAATAGTATCACATTTGAAATTTGTTACTTTAACTAATCTCAGAAAAACGTCTTCTCTCATACCTATGGAAATTTTTTTATTTAAGCGAACCTTATCGTTTTTAATATCAGCATCCTCCACATAAAAGCCTTCGTTAGGATTGCGAAACAACATAATTTCATTTATTCCATCCGTGAAATCATGCAGATAATAAGACCCTCTTCCGGCATTTGTTTGCTTTTCCATTTTTAAAACCACCGGCCCGATGAATAACGATTTGATTTTATCCGTATCTGCTTTAAAGACTTTAAATGCCAACACATCAAAACTAAACTCATTATTAACTACTGTTGAATCGCAATGCAAGCTCAAAATGGATTTTTCAACCTTCGCATTTTTTTCGGGCTTGCTTATGTCGTATTGATCTTGTTTTATTGCTTGATTTTTATTGTTTTGGCACCCAACAATACTGATGAGTATGAGCATTATTAAAAAATAAGTGGGGTTTAACGATTCCTTTTTCATGTTATTGATACAACAATTTTTGCGATCGCAGTTTGTGACTACAAAGTACCATTTTAAATTTACGAAAATACCTTTTAGAGGCTAAAAATCTAATTTTCGAATCCCTCAGAGTCCTGTGTGATAGACGATACTGAGAAGGTAAACAATAGACAAACAATATTGATTATTTAAAAAAAAGGAATATAATTACAAAAGAAGCTAAAAAAACCGACTGAGGTTTTTTGGCAAGGAGCAAACAGCAAGACGTGCGCTACTAATTAGATAAAACAATAATATGGCACTATTCGGCAACTTTTTAAACTCTTCAAAACAGCAACCTGAATTCCCCGCTTGTGTTGACTATAATATTATCCTTGAAAATGAGATTGTTGAAGGCAAACCCGTAAAAATGGTGGATATGGGGTTGTTAAATGTACCCACAGGCTCCGTTGTGGTTTGTGACCCATTGACAATGCCTGATTGGCCACCGTTAAATCGAAAAATACCTAAAGGCAACTATCCGGTAAAAATCTATTTAGCTGACTTTGGGAACGGGCACTTAAGGGTTACGCTTGCTCACCTAGAAATCGCACCCGGTCGGGCGGAACGCTGGGCGTTGGCAGTGCGCGATGGCGAAGACGTAACCCCGCTGAAAAATGAAGCCGATTATTTTGGCTTCCCGGTGGATGCCGGCATAGGCTGTTTTTGGGACGAAAAGACCCGCGACGCCTTTGTAAAACTAGACAAAAAGTTATACGAAACACAAGGCGAAGGAGTGTATGATCTTTACCTTACAGATGAATTTAGAAAGAGTGCAACTTACCCCGATGATATTGGCAGTTGGGCAACTTACACCATCCCCGGCACCCAACTGAACGTAACCATGTTCTCTTCTGGTTGGGGCGATGGGCGTTACCCGGCTTATTGGGGCATCGACAAAGACAATAAGCTGGTCTCGTTGGTGATTGATTTTATCATTTTGCTTGGTGACGAAGAAGATGATAAGGAATAAAATAAATTAAAATAAATTTTATAATCTCAACTATTCATCGTAATACTTCTATATAATAATGGGCTTAACAAAAACTGAAATATTTACCGAAGAGCAAAACAGGCTGGCTACCCTGCTGAAGGCACTGGCACATCCTGCACGGATTGCCATTGGGTTTAAAAAAAACCAGGTTCCGCAGGGTTTGCAGGCTAAATCTTGTTTTGTTGTGCTTGCCGCCGCCGAATCGGCTATAAAAGTTTCCACAACATATATCTTTTCATCATCATAACGGGCAGTATGGCTTTTAAAAGCTACCCCATTATTATACGTGTAAATGGGTGAGTTAAAATCGGCCTTGGGCTGGATAAACAAAAAGGATAGCGCCATTATTGGGATAGGCGTGCAGAAAATAAGTGTTAGCACAGTCCACATCCAAATCTTTTTTGTGAAGATGTCTTTACGCTTTACGACACTCAGGATCAACGCTACAATAACCGTTATGAACCAAAGGGCCGGGAAGGCCATTAAAAATAAAAAGCCGACAGTCTTACTATTATCATTGATAGTTGTAGCATGCAGGTAAAACCACAGCGAGGATGATAAAAGGTTGACTATTACTGCCAGCGATATGAGCGGCATAAGTTTCTTCATAACCTATGCCGGCTCTTTTTCTTATACCATAGCCAGGTGTTGTAAAACATCCGGAGGCCCCATCAGCAAACCGCGCGCATTTACCTGTTCAAAATAATTATACCAGCCCGAACCTTCAACGGTGGCTTCAAATTGCTTTACTAATGCTAAGGTTGGTATCCGGTAGGCTGCAAAATAAGTAAACGAACCATTATTAGGTGTATCAGCATCATTGATACCCCATCCAATAATATCCAGCCCGTCATTAACCATGCCTTGGATTACAGGGCCAAGCGGTTCAAAATAAGCGCCCCTTTCGGCCGCCGTAAGCGCCAGCCACGAAGCTTTGGGCTTCCAGATCTCAACAAATAAATACATAATTTAATGGTTTTAGTGTACAGCTAATTTAATAAAGTTTTACGGCTGGCAGGGCATCACTATTGCAAAATCACATGAATATCACATTAAACTGCCGGCATATCACATTTTCAGCCCAGCCTTTCAAGGGTACTTTTAGAGCCATCTTAAGTGAAGCGCTGTTAGTCCCAATTGGAGGCATTTCTTTTTAAAAGTGGGGTCAGGGATTATGATGAAAAAACTAATACTCGCCGGCTTATGTGCCATACCGTTTTTGGGCATCTTGCAAACCGTTAAGCCATTGGATTCGCTTATACCTACCGGCTACTCTCATCACCCAGGATGATGAACTTGAAATAGCGGCAATTATAAAATAAATTTGCCCATTTCAAATCTTAATCGTAATATTGCGATATAACAATGGGCTTAACAAAAACTGAAATATTTACCGAAGAGCAAAACAGGCTGGCTACCCTGCTGAAGGCACTGGCACATCCTGCGCGTATTGCCATTTTGCAGCAGATTATTAATGCCAATGCCTGTATTTGCGGCGACCTGTCGGCTGAGCTTGGTTTAGCCCAAGCCACTATATCCCAGCATTTAAAAGAATTAAAAAATGCCGGGCTGATACAAGGCACCATTGAAGGCGTAAGTGTTTGTTACTGTATTAACCCAACAACATGGGCGATATTAAAGAATGAGCTGAGTGGTTTTTTAAACACCGCCGGGCCAGGCAATAGCTGCTGCTAAAAAAATTTGCCCATATCCATCGCAATATTGCAATATTATGAGGTGAAAGGTGAAAGGTGAAAGGTGAAAGGTGAAAGGTGAAAGGTGAAAGGTGAAAGCTAATAAACAAATGACGCAAAGCAAATGACCTAATTACGCGAAGCAAATGACTAATGACTAAATAAAAATACCATGAATACAGAAACTGAAATGAAAGAACTGGTAAGGCAAAAATACAGCGAGATTGCTTTACAGGATAAAGAGACCAACCAGGCCTCATGCTGCGGTTCAGGTTGCTGCACCACCGAGGTGTATCACATCATGAACGACGATTACAGCACGCTGGAAGGTTACAACCCTGATGCCGACCTCGGCCTGGGTTGCGGCCTGCCCACTCAATTCGCTAAAATAAATAAAGGTGATGTGGTGATAGATCTTGGCTCAGGCGCCGGTAACGATTGCTTTGTGGCCCGTGCCGAAACCGGCGAAACCGGCAAAGTGATTGGTATTGATTTTACAGATGCAATGATCAATAAAGCCCGCCAAAATGCCGAAAAACTAGGTTTTAATAATGTTGAATTCAGGTTTGGTGATATTGAGCATATGCCGGTTACCGCAGGCGTTGCTGATGTAGTAGTCAGCAACTGCGTGCTCAACCTGGTACCCAATAAGGATGCCGTTATAAAAGACATCTTTCGGGTATTAAAACCAGGCGGCCACTTTAGCATATCGGATGTGGTATTGGTAGGCAATTTGCCCGTAAACCTAAAAAACAAGGCTGAAATGTATGCGGGTTGTGTAGCAGGCGCCATCCAAAAGGAGGAATACCTCGGCCTCATCAAAGCAAATGGTTTTACGGACATTACGGTTCAAAAAGAAAAAGCGATCGTTATCCCTGATGATATATTGACCCAGTACCTTGACGAAGCCGAAATGGCGCTGTTAAAAAAAGGGGATACCGGTATCTTCAGTGTTACTGTTTTCGCACAAAAACCTGCTGCAAAAACCTGCTGCGGTCCGGATTGCTGTAATTAATTAAAATCACGATGGAAATAGAAGCCTTCAATCCAAAACACTGGCCCGAAGCAAGGGACATTTACCAGGATGGCATTGCAACCGGCAATGCCCATTTTTCGCTCCTGTTGCCGGAATGGGAAGAATGGGATGCT
>NZ_CAIWNH010000246.1 GCF_903913935.1 uncultured Mucilaginibacter sp. | reverse complement strand
TGCTGGTGCTGTAACCTACAAACCAAAATGCATGGTCGTATTTTCCGCCGGTCCAAGCGCGCGGCTTGGACACATTTTAATTTAAGAGCGCCACTTAAATTCTAAATTAATAAATTAAATTTAATCGGCATTCAGGATTGGCGCTGATACCAGGTAATGTTATCAATAATAAAGTCGCTGTAATCACGCCTCGTAAATACGTCGATCCAATCTATTACGGTCAAGGTTACAACCTGCCTGCCGGCAGGCAGGAATAAAGTTCGTCGGTTGAGGCATTGCGTGACATGAGATAAATATCAACATTTATAAATAAAACAGCAATTTGTTGTTTTATTTAAGCGCCACGCTTGGACAGGCGGGGTATCTAATTACTTACTAAACAATACAATGACAGAGATAAAAATCCCATTGAGCAAGAAAAAAAATTTCCTAATGTTGATTGGAGCAACGATATTTATTGTTTTTGGAGTCTTATTTTTATTAAGGCCTGAAATTTTCGTTTCGACACTTTTTCGAAATAAACCTTTAATAAGAACTGTGGGCACATTAAGTGTAGCATTTTTTGGCGCTTGCGGTATTTATGGCATGATTAAACTGTTTGATCAAAAATACGGGTTAATAATTAATAAGGATGGAATCACCGACAATACAAATGCCTCAAGTGTTGGCCTTATTAATTGGGCTGACATTTCTTCAATAGAGACGAAGCAAGTTATGTCCACTAAATTTTTACTTATTTTTATCAAAAATCCCCATATTTATTTAAATCGTACAACTGGTTTAAAACGAAAACTTTTGCAAGCTAACATGAACATGTACGGAACACCATTGTCAATTATCGCAAATTCAATAAAATGCAATTTTGACGACCTCGAAAAATTGATAAACGCTAATTTTAATGAATTTCATAAAATTAAATCTTAAAGAACTATCATTAAAACTAAGCCCGCTTGGGGCAAGCGGAACACTTGGACAGGCGGAAGCTTAAAATAAACAATTATTTTAGTGCGTTTCCACCCCCTACCCCTCATCCATCTCCAGCAACAAATTGGCGATCAACGCTGTCCAGCCGGTTTGGTGCGAAGCGCCAAGGCCCTGGCCTGTGTCGCCATTAAAAAATTCATAAAATAAATGATGTTCTTTAAAGTGTTCGTCTGTCCATTGTTCCTGCGTGGTGGAGTGGTATTGGTAGGCCCCTTCCTCATTTTTCTCAAAAATAGTTAACAGCCTTTTGGTGAGCTCATTGGCTATTTGTTTCAACGTTAACTTATTACCCGACCGTACAGGGAATTCATAGGTATAGCTATCGCCATAATATTCATAATATTTACGCAGCGAACTGATGATCAAATAATTTATGGGCAGCCAGATGGGCCCGCGCCAGTTGGAATTGCCGCCAAACATGGAGCTGGAACTTTCGCCGGGTTCGTATTGGATGCTGTATTCACTGCCTTTATACCCAAATACAAAAGGCTTATCCTGGTAACATTTGGATAAGGAGGGGATGCCGTAATCGGATAGAAATTCATCCTCGTCCAAAAGCCTTTTCAGCAAATGCTCCAGCCGGTCGCCCACCATAATGGCGAAGAGGTAGTTGCCGTCTTTGTTTTTCTTTTCAATGTCTGATATTACTTTGGTCAGATCGGGCCGGGTGCTCCTGATGCTGCCCAGCCTGGCATTAAACTCGTTCAGCTTTTTAAACAGGTCTACGTTCATGATCTCCACTGCCAGCAATGGGATAATGCCGACCAGTGAGCGGACTTTCAGGCGTTCGCTGGCGCCATCTTCAAATTGGATAGCGTCGTAATAAAAGGCATCTTCTTCGTCCCATAAAGACATTTCTCTTTTGCCGACATGGTGCATGGCCCAGCCGATATTTAAAAAGTGGCGGAAAAACTTGGCGGCTGATTCTTCATAGGCCAGGTTATGCTGTGCCAGCTCCAGCGAAATGCGCAGCATATTGATGGAATACATGGCCATCCAGCTGGTGGCATCGGCCTGCTGCAGCTTTTTGATCCCTGGGGGCATATGGTTCCTGTCGAACACACCAATATTATCCAGCCCCAGGAAACCGCCTTCAAAAATATCAGTACCGTTGGCATCCTTTTGGTTTACCCACCAGGTAAAGTTCATGAGCAGCTTTTGAAACGACCGCTCCAGGAAGTCCCAGTCGGATACGCCCGTTTTCTTTTTATCCGCCTCATATACATGCCATACGCTCCAGGCATGCACGGGAGGGTTTACATCGCTGAAATTCCATTCATATGCCGGGATCTGCCCGTTGGGATGCATATAATATTCCCGCAGGATCACCAGCAATTGCTGTTTGGCAAATTCTGGGTCGATATGCACGAAGGTTGCGGCATGGAAAGCCAGGTCCCAGGCGGCAAACCAGGGATACTCCCACTTATCCGGCATCGAGATGATATTGCGGCAGGTTAAATGCTGCCAGTCGTAATTCCGTTGAAAGTTGCGCGGTAATTGTTTTTCATGCGGTTCGCCAAACAGCCATTTATACACGTCGAAATAATAAAACTGCTTGCCCCATAATAAGCCGCTCAGCGTACTCCGCAATAAGCCTTTTTGCTTTTTTGACAAAGTAGTGGGTGCAAGTTGTTTGTAATAACTATCTGTTTCGGCCAGGCGGGTTTCAAAAATTTCGTCAAAATCAGCCCAGGGGTCCTCCATCTCCTCAGCAGAGAGCCTTACCTTAAATATTTTGGATGCTCCCGGCGCCACTTCGCCTTTCAACCAAATTGCGGCTTTTGTGCCTTTTTTTGCCGGGTTGATGCTTTTTTGCCGATCGACAACGTAATTGTTAATGCCATCTTTTACAAATGGCGTCACGTTCGGTTTATGAAAAATACGCTCGCTATTGGTTTCATTTTCACAAAAAAGTTGCTCGCCGTCCTCATGGTAAAAATAATAGGTACCGTTTCGGCTTGAATCGGTCTGCAAACAATTGCCGGTTAGCGATTTAATTTCAGGACTGGTATACCGGGGGTTATGCCGCCAGAAGTTCCGGAACCATAAATGCGGCAGTACATGAATAGTTGCCGCCTCGGGCCCGCGGTTGTGTACGGTAACTTTCATCAAAATATCCTTTGTACCGGCCTTTGCATATTCAACAAAGCAATCAAAATAGCGGTTATTGTTAAAAATACCGGTATCCAGCAGCTCAAATTCAGGGCTTAACCGATCTGTTTGGTTTTTTTGCAGCAGCTCCATGTAGGGGAATACCGCCTGCGGATATTTGTAAAGATATTTACAGTAAGCATGTGTAGGTGAAGAGTCCAGGTGGAAATAGAGTTCCTTTACATCTTCGCCATGGTTGCCTTCCTGGTTGGTTAAGCCGAAAAGCCTTTCTTTTAAAATCGTATCCTTACCATTCCAAAATACAGGCGCCAGGCACAACACCTGTTCAATATCACAAAAGCCTGCAATGCCGTCCTCGCCCCATCGGTAGGCATAGCTGCGTGCAAGGTCGTGGTTGATATAGCTCCATGTATTTCCGTAAGGGCTGTAATCTTCTCTAACGGTGCCCCACTGTCGTTCAGAAAGGTAGGGACCCCAAACTTTCCATTTCCTTTCACTATGCGGTTTGGAAAGTCGCGTATATTCCATAATCGTTATTCGTAGTTAATTTAAACACTTTAGTCCGGTTAAAACCTCAATATAGTCAAAATCTATATCATCAGCAAGCCAGGCTTCAATTATAAGCTATAATGTGTTGAAACATACAACAATAAATGACAAAATATTATTGCAGAAAATGTATCAACTATAGCAGCCAGCCTCCTTAACTATCTGTACCATAAAAATAAATTTTACCGCAGGGCCTTTGTATTCCCGGTTATTTTCATTTAATTTTAATACACGCTTAGCGCTTTTACATCCATTACGACTTCAATAATTTTTAAATAAAAATATGTTATGAGTCAGGTTAGTGAAATTAAATGTCCTGTTTGCGGAGAATGGAGCAAATGGACCAGTAAAATAGATGAAAAATGCCCGCATTGCCATTCCTATCTCGATCCCGGGCGCCTCCAGTATGCTGAAGATAAAAAGATCAACGCTGAGGCGAATTTTAAAAACAGTTACCTCGTGATCAGTGAAACCGACGACCCTATTGTGCAAATGGGAAAGCAATTTGCAAACTGGCTGCGGTGGACCACCTTTTACGGGATATCGGTCGTTTTTTTTATCATCGCGATCATGCTCATCCTGTTTGGATTGGTATTCCTGATATAAAGACCATTTTCGGGTGCCGGAAGATCTTATTTGATGATCAACAGCCAGCCCCTGCCCTTTTCAACAGGTATTTTTTCGTTTAAGCCAAACGTCCTTCCTGCTTGAAAGTTTTTGATTTCCGGCGCGGTGATTGTCGCTTTTGACGGATCGATCCCTAATTTTTTCCAGTCAATATTTAATACAATATCGGTATCACTTTCTGCCCAGCTGGCTATAGATACCAAAACCCTCCCTTGTTTTTTGTAAATAGTGGCAGGCACTTTATCGTTTCCTGTTTTTACAGGGTTAACATCCACCCAGTAGCCGATCATCTGGCTGCCTTTCATCCCGAAATCGTCCCAGACCTTCCATATCGGCCGGGGGTCGGCGTTATCGCTCCAGGGGATCCGGTTGGTCATGCCATACACCATACCCCGCCATGGGTTGCCCCCACCCTGCAACATTTCGCCCATCAGGCCAAACGGAATACCGCTTACCTCGGTGAGGAAAAAATCCGGGGAGTTTTTTTCGTAATCAAAATATTCGCCAAACCATAAGCGGTTCAGGTACGGAAAATGCTCCATATACAACTTGGCGCTGTTATTCAACCCGTCGTTTTTATTGTATTGGTTGGCCGAATGGAGGTCAATGATGCCCGGATGCCCATCAGCAGTAAGTACTCGTTTGATACGTTTCATGGTAACGCGGTCAAAAGCGACATCGTCCAGGTAAATGCCGTCGATCCCCACATTTTGGGTCAGCCAGTTCATGCCTTCCACATAATAATTATGCCAGCGGTTCATCCCGCTGTTGATGATCGCCGCATCTTTGATTTCGGGGACAAACCAGGCGGCGATATAGTCATCGCCCAGGTGCTCCTGCAGCCAGCTAAAGCCGCCTCCCTTTCCCGAAGAATAAATTTCGTGACCCAGGCTTCTCAGCGCGAAAGTTTCGTAGGCGTGATTAGAAAGCTCGCGGATGGTGTTGTAGATCTTCACTTTTAAACCAGCCGCATGGGCAGAGTCATCATAGGCTTTCATCTTTTTCCAGGCAATAAAAGGATAATTGATATAGGGGTTTATCGCCGTGGCATGGTGGATATTGATCACTGATGCGCCAATGTCTTTTATGGTATCAATAGGTTTATAGGCATGATAAAACCGCGTGGCCCACTGAAAATCAGTATTAATAGGATGAAAAGGGGTGATAAGTAAATTGAAATTATAGTATAAAACTTCGCCTTTCATTAATTTTCTTTCGCCGCTGTAGTTGTCGGCTAAAATAGCCTTTCCTACGCCGGAGACTTTGATGCCGCCCTTGTTATCATTGCCCCATGAGGATGGCAACAGCAATGGCTTCTGCAGGTAAAAGTTTGTATTCAACGGGCGAACATATTTTTCATCGCGCAGTGTATATTGAAGGCCGGCATTTACATTGCCTATCCAGGCAC
Organism: uncultured Mucilaginibacter sp.; assembly: GCF_903913935.1. Lineage (GTDB taxonomy): Bacteria > Bacteroidota > Bacteroidia > Sphingobacteriales > Sphingobacteriaceae > Mucilaginibacter. Next base: position 8,813 of record NZ_CAIWNH010000246.1, on the reverse strand, counting down.
CATCCTGGTTTTTATGGGTAACATCCCACTTCCATTCAAAGTTTTCGGGGCGATAGCCACCTTTCTGGCCCAGGCCCATCATATATTTAGCAACGTCCTTTGTGAAAGGTATGTGCATGGTAATATCCTTTAAATCAACACCCTGCAAGGCTTTTACTTTTACCGTATAGGCAATAAAGCCATCAAACTCCAGTGACGCTGTTACTTCCATTTGCAGGGTATCATTGCCGCTGCTGGCTTTCCACTGTACCGTACCGGGTTCTGTTTTAGTAAATTCTACGCCCTTTTTTTTAGGGTCATATTTTTACCGTCCGTTTTGGTAAAATGAAAATGAATAGGCTCTGTTAACAGATCATTAGGCAGTTTTGAATAGCCCGTCATCTCCTGCGTGAAAAATGTTTGTATTTGTTTGGGGAAACCATCGTTATTGAGCACTACTTTTCTTCCCAGCAAACTAATGGTATGGCCCCTAACCAAAAGCGGCGTGTAGGGCGCTATGACGGCATTTTGCTGGGCCAAGGTGGAGTTGAGCCACTTCAACCTGGTCATTTTCCATGGTTCATTTACGCCGCCGTCTGCCAATACGTTATTATTTACGGTGATAGATAACCTGATCTCTTTAGCGGGTTCACCGTTAATGAGAACAGTTGCTTTACCCGCATAGGTCGCCGGGACAGCATTTTTTGGCACATCAATTCCGCACCACATGGCCTGTATTTTACAAGCCGCTACATTTACCGTTTTTGTGAGGAGGTTTGCATCATAAGCCACTCCGTTGGTATTGATACAAAAAATATTTTGAGCTTTAATAACCTGCCCAGATTGCGACTTCAGATCGCTGAATTTAATTTTTACATTGTCAAGGTTTTGCAGCGCATAAATACCTAACTGAAAAGCAAAATTCTCTCCTTTTGCAGCTTCTCCGGTAAATGTATCCTGCGGCCCGCGGTCTATCCACCTTTCCGGCAAATCGTTTTCCATCCGGATGGAATTCAGCCGGTCTTCAGGAAAAACAAGGAATTTATAAGCTTTGTGGCTTTCAACCAGGTGGGTAGTTTCGTCTTTGGTGGCAATAACCTCCATCGGGTAAAAACTATTAAATGCATCGATGGATTGAAATTCCTTTACCGCAGCAGATGGCAGATCATTGCCGGCATCAGCCATCTTCAACCAATCGGCGGCAGCGGTATTCTCGGGCTTCAAATAAACGCCTTTCGGATAATTGGAACGCCCTTCATTTTTATAGGGCATATAGTACACATAGTATATGCCTTTCCCCGAAACTGGTTCAAAATAAATTTCGCCGTACTCCCGGTTTAAGGTACCGGTTTTTATATTTATTATTTTTTGGTGTGTTGTGCCATCTTCAACAATGATGCGTTTATTTTGCGGATCGTTATCGCGCCGTCTCCACTTAATTATCGCTTTCGCTATTTTACCTGTTCCATTAAATTCGAGCACAACCCGGTGATTCCCTAATGAATCCGGCAGCCAGCAATTCGGGCAGTTGGTATAAGGTACTTGCTGTGAATAGGCAGCAAATCCAGTTAAAAGAAAAAGGAAAGTCAACAGTTTAATTTTCATCTGCATTAATTTATGAATATCTGCACAGCGCCGCCAATATATTACTTTTAACGCTATAAAACCGTACCCAACAGTTTGTGCAATACATTTTATGCCGGCAACAGCTTTGCGTCGACGGCATTTAAAGGTATTATTAAATTTCAGGTACAGATTTCTCGATTTAAAATTGTTTAAAACAGCATTTAACCTTTGAGCACTTAATTACTTAAAGCGTTCAACCTTTCCGCCCTTTTAAAGCGCGAAAAATCAATTAAATATTGCTGCCGAAAATGGAGCGGGCCATTATGATGAATATTATTATTTTACCTGACGACTGTCATTTATTTCCGGTTTAATACGGCTTAATTTTATAACAAAAACCTAAAAAAAAAGACAATGCTGGGCAAGCTAAATGAAAAACAAATTGAAGACCTGTTAACAAAACAGGTAACAGGCCGCCTGGGTTGCCACGCAAACGGAATCACCTATATTGTGCCTATAAATTATGTTTACCGCCATCCCTATATTTTCGCGCATGCAGCTGAAGGGCAAAAAATTGATATGATGCGGGAGAACCCAAACGTGTGTTTCCAGGTAGACGAGATCAAAAGTGTATTCCGGTGGAAAAGTGTTATTGCCTGGGGCCGGTTTGAGGAAATTACAGACCCTGAAGAAAAACAGCAGGCCATGCAGGGGCTTATACACCGCATAATGCCATTGGCCGAAAACCCTACAGAGCATCCATCACATGGCATTGCTGAAAAATACAGCGACATTGGGTTAAATATTGAACTGGTTGTTTACAAAATCATACTTAGTAAAATGACCGGGCGATTTGAAAACAGCTAGGTTGCCCCGGTGTGCCCAAAGACTGACCGTTCCTGGTATGCTTCACCATTTCCAGATACATCGTAACTAATGTCGTTTATGTACGACAGATACATTTTCACCCATCGGTATTTTACTGCAGAACCGCAGCCTCCATTGAATTTTGTTGCGTTGCGTAACACTGGCAACACCCTGCAAAAAAGCGCAAAATTGCTGATTATTAACAACTTAACTGCTGACAAGATTTTGTCAGTGACAAAATCTTGTCAGCAGTTTTTCCGGCCTTAACGCCTCATATGACTGAAATACCCGGTGAATCCTAAACTAAACGACATAGATATGGTAACTTTTGTTCCCATACAGCTACAAATTTATCCTGACCTTAGCTGCTGTTTCAACCTGTCCTGATGGGGATCAGGCTGATTTTATAAAATATCCACTTAATAAACATAAATTTAGCGCATGAAAAAGAAACTGTTCAACAAGTCTGCTATCACCAACGTGATCATCGGTGCATTAATGGTGACCCTTATTATAAGCCCGCAGGCCAAAGCGTTAATGATTGAAGGCTGTATGAAGATCGGTTTCTTTCAGCCGCCGACAGGCAGTACAGTTAATCAAAAAGAAAACACCACCAATACGGCATTACCCTACCTGCTGCTTAAATCGTCCGACGGCAAAACGCTCAATATCCAGGACCTGAAAGGCAAAGTGATCCTGATTAATTTCTGGGCCACCTGGTGCCCGCCGTGTATTGCTGAAATGCCCTCCATCAACGCGCTGTACAAACGGTTTAAAAACAACCCCAATATCATCATCTTCCCGGTAGATGTGGACAATAACTTCAGCAAGTCGGTACCCTTTATGAAGAAAAACGCCTATACCCTGCCCGTTTATAACCTGGCCAGCCAAATGCCCGAAGGCTATTTGGGCAACGCTATCCCCACTACCGTTATCCTTGACAAAACCGGCAAAATGGTTTTAAGGCACGAAGGCGGCGCGGACTATACGAATAAAAAGTTTGTGGAATATTTGGAGGGGATAGCGAAGTAAGGGATCGGAAGTAAAATGCACAACGAATCTTCCCCTTGCTGAAATTGAACGGCACTAAGGATGTTGAAAGCTTACCTTATACCATGTTTGGATGGGGTTCTAGTCCATTAAAATTCCAATGAGAAAGTCCTTAAAAACTATTTCTAAGGACTTTCTCATTTATTTGAATGCTCAAAATTGTCTGCTATATAGCTAAATACGATTGGATCTTGCGGGGAAGAATATTTTCATTACTTATTTCTACCTTTTTGAAATGAGCGAAATTTTACCGGTCTAAGTGCTACATTTATAAAACGAAAATTCTATTTACTCTGTTTACTATTTGGAGTTGTCGTGTTATTGCTGGGCGTTGCACCAAAAAGATTCAAACCTATACCAAATCCAATCCACGGCTTATTATTAAAAACCCAACTACGTTCGACTGCGGTAGTTTTATTGATGTAGTCAATACCCGCTCCAATAGTAAAGCTGATACCTTTAACCGTAATAACGAAACTTGCAGATGGTGTCAATGCCGGTCTGTCCGAACTGGATTTAACTTTGCCATTGGTTGATAAACTATCAAGCGTTACAGATGTAAGTGAAACCCCAAAGGCCACGCCGTAGGAAACGTCTTCATTAACTTTAAGATTATAATATGCAACAGTTCCTAAAGATAGATCACTGGTAAATAAGGACTTTGTAGGGCGGAATTTAAAAGGTGTGGTAAATGTCCCAAAAGTTAAAGATGCGGACCGAGGCGAAGTATATTGGGAACAAACCGATGTAAAATCAGTTTCAGAAATGACGAAATATTTTGCGTTTTCATCAGTCACCTTTTGCATCGCCAGTAATTTTTTTGTATTGTCACTTAATTTGCTAACAGCAGAATCAGCTAGATTACCGGCTTTAGTGGGGTTTAAATTAAAAGTTAGTCGATTATTATAGTCTGACTTGTGCCACTCGTTAAATTTAATGACAAGATAAGTTACCTTTTTTACGATATAGACGTCCACCACTTGAAAGAGAGAATGTTTGTAAATGTAAACAGCTATGCCATTAATACTATGGCCTACGGCATCGCAACCATAAACCGGAAAATTACGATCAAAAATGTACGTATTACCCAGATAAGGCTTCATACTCCCTAACGTATCTGGACTAGATGCAGGACTTCCTTTTTTTGTCGTGTCATCAATAGACGTTGAACTTCCTTTTTTTGTTGTGTCTTTAATAGATGTGGAACTTACTTTTTTTGTAGTATCTTTCGTTGTTTTTGAGCTTGCTGTTTTTGTCGGCTGAGGGATAGTTTGCGCTTTTGCAAATGCTACTGATCCTAATAATAGTATGATGGCGAGTATTTTTTTCATTGTTCTAACGGTTTAAATAAGGATATTTATTGGGGGGATACAAGAAGCATTTTCTAAAAGGTATTCACTAAACGAGCCAAATAATTGTCTGAAAACCTCCATCCTGGGTTCGACGGCGGTGGTTCTGGTATAGGGTTCGACGGCGGCGGTTCTGGCAAAGGGTTCGACGGCGGTGGTTCTGGTATAGGGTCTGGTTCTGGACTTCTTGCCGATATAGCGTTATATACAAACTTCTTTGTTAGATGTATTGCGATGAGAACTATGTTATTGCCCTTTATAATAAGCTTTTGTTTTGATTTTGCGGTCATTTTAAATTGAATTTAAGAGTTTAGTATTAAAAAGATTTAAGCCTCGCCTACTCTTTTATCCCTTTTCGGCATCCAGGATGATTTGAACCAATAAAATATTGACAAAATCGTATAGCTATACAGCAAAGTATATTTGATTTACATACCATTTTGATTTCCCTAAATTACCTTGCAGTATTAACCTGCTTACGGGCAATTTCACGGTATTTAAAAAGGTATTTTTACGGTATTTAAAATTTGGTTTGCAAAAGCAAAGCCACTAAATACGCAACAGGATGATGGTTAAGTGATGATTCATGATGTAAAAGATTTTAGGTGTGCCTACTCTTTTGTTCCCTTTTCGGCATCCGGGCTTTGTGATATATTACTACCGTGAATATAGATAATAAGAAGAATAAATGCAAATTATTTTCAAATCGCAATGCCTGCAATTGTTAATTATTAAGCAATTTAAAATTGAGTATAATTTTTATTAAAAGTTAATAAAAAACGAAATATCATCTGATTTAAAAACCTTACCAACTGTTTATCAAGCCATTGTGCAAGCCTGAAAAATTAATGAATCCGCGTAGTCTGAAGCAAAACACAGATGACACAGGTAAAAATATCCGGTTTCACGTCCCTGTTCCTACGTATTTTACCCTGTTCACGGGTGATCCTGCTATAAGGGTTTAATCCCCGCGATCATAAGCTATTGCTACCGATTACATCACCACCTTTACCTTCAATTGCCCGTTGGACAGGGTGCGGATCACCAGCTTATCCACCGTTGGATAAATGGCCTGGATATCCATATCCTGTATAGTAACTTCGGAAGTAATATTGTTGCCATAGTCGCGACTCGTTTCTTTCTGGATCCTGATCTTACTATCTGCCAGGAATTTGGTAAAGTTATAGGCCGCTTTCTGGCGTATGGCATCCACTATTTTGCCATTGAACATCCATTTGGCTACCTTAAGCATCCAGGCCTTGGTTTGCAGGTCGAAACTAAGGTCGGGAAAAGAGAGGATGTGCGTTACCGGGTCGTAGCTGGGCGTTGCCACCAGGTAAATGGTGCCGGTTGAGGACCCGCTAAAATCAATTTGCATCACAATCTGCTTGCCTGTGCCGAACACCCGGGCATGGTCAACAATAAATTCATTACCTGCCACCGTGGTCTTTTGGCCGGCAACCTGCTGGTTAACCATATTGGTAAGATGATCGTAATTTTCAATCAGGTCCAGGTAAACATTAAAGCCTTTGGCAGGCACGTAGGTGGTTAAATTAGGCAAGGGTTTAGCCGGTGCAGCAATACTTACCGTACTTACCACCGGCGTTGCAGAGAGCCCGACAGAAAAGTTTAGCTGCGAGCCATTTAAATTAAAGCTGCTGAGCCGCACGGATTGCGGGTTAATGGACAGGTAGCCGATATCCTCCATTTTATATTCGGTGGCAATGTTTTTCCATAACTGCTCCACCATAGGGCGAACGTTATAGGCGGCAATTTTAGTATCCACCTGTTTGCCGAGGTCGTTTAACGGGCCGCTCAGGTATTGGATCAGGCGGTCGGTTACGTCGATATTTCCCAGCAGGATATTGCATCTGTCAATTGGCTTTGGAGCCGGGAATAAAACGGTTTTTGATCGCAGGTGATAATCGGGCATAACGCTGATGGTCGATTGATAGGAGATCACCATCCGTCGTTGAGGCTCATCGCCCCAGCCGCATTGTGCAGAAACTGTAGGGACAATACACCTTGGGGCGGATCCAAAAACAGCGGCGCATTTGGCGCAATAGGATGCACTGATGCCATAACTACCTGTAAATTTAAGGCTGGCAACGTTATTGCTGCCGGTGATGGTAAAGGGCGTGCGGGTAAATGTATAAGCGTAGCTTAATCCCTGGCAGGCCTGCTGGTTATCGGCAAATTTAAGCGGTACGGAATTCTCTGCCTGCACAATATAATTCTTCAGGTCCACTGAAACGGGCACCTCCACATTTGAAACAGGTTGAACTATGTTTGGAATAGCAGATTCCTCATTTGCCGGGGCCAATGGTTTTAATGTTTTACATGAATAAAAGCTAAAAATTAAAAGGATGAGTGCGTATTGGAGGCTTGGTTTCAGTTTCATTTTCGGGGGAAATTTTAGAGGCTTCATCTTAAATATGATAAAGCCTGAACGGCAGCAAAAATAATAAAGCTTTCCTTTTTTTAATTTAATATTTCAACAAAATAACAAGCAACTGAGTTATTTGTATCTAATGAAATATATTTGTCCATATGAGCCATCCCGCAAACCAGCTTAAGGCAGCGTTAACAATTTCAAGGTACAGTTTACTCGCTACATTACGTAGCCCCACTTCAATTGTCTTTTCGCTGCTTTTTCCATTAATCTTCATCACTGTTTTCGGGTCGATTAACGTAGGTGCGCCGCCGGCAATAAAGTTAGCTGTAGCGCCAGGATGTGATACAAGCAGCGTGATCTACAAAGCGATCAAAACTATTCCAAACCTTAAATTACTCACCGGTTTATCCGAAACAGAGCAATCTGAGGAACTCCGGAAGGGGCAAATAACCGCTATCATAAATATAACAGCCGATCATATTTTTACCCTGGCGCCGCATTATAACGTTCATTTACGGAGCTCTGGCTCATCCGGAGATAACCTTACCCTGCTGCAAACCCAGCTGGATGAAACGATCAGTAAAATAGATCGTAAGGCCTTCCTGCATAATCCATCCATCGCTTTATTGCAGGTGACCAAAGCCCCTGGCCGCATTTACCGCAATATCGATTTTATTTTGCCCGGGCAGCTGGGGTTTTCATTGCTGATGGCTGGGGTGTATGGCTCGTCATTCCTGCTGTTCAGCCTCCGCCAAAACATGGTGCTCAAGCGGCTGCGAACCGCTCCTGTTAAGCGCCGGGCTATTATTGCAGGCGAAATGCTGAGCCGTTTATTCTTTCATATCCTCAGTTTCCTGGTAATGGTGGCTATTGGCTATTTTGTATTCAAGTTCACCCTGGTAAACGGCCTTGCAACATTGGCCGAAATGCTGGTTTTCTCGCTTTTCGGTTTAAGTATTTTTATGGGGATTGGCTTCATCATCAGCGGGTTGGTGCAAAACGAAAATTCCATCACCCCTATTGCCAATACGGTTGTGCTGCCGCAGATTCTCCTTTGCGGTTTATTTTTCCCAATAACAAATTACCCGCATTTTATAGAGCAAATATGCAGTGCGCTCCCCTTAACGCTTTTTGTAACGGGTTTGCGTAAAATAGCTTTTGAGGGTACTCATATCTGGCAAATGCCACTTACGGTTGCCGGACTTTTGTTATGGACTTGTGCCATTATACCCCTTTCCATCAGGTCCTTCAAATGGGAGTAAGTTGATAAAGTTATCTTTTTGACCGGTAAAATGGGTTCGCGCTATTTTTGCAACGTGGTTTCATATAATACTTTCCCTTCGGTATTTATCGCTTTCACATTCAAACTTGCCGGGCCGACAGAAAAGTACATAAAACCATGCGCTGAAGCTTCAAAACGACTTTCGGGAATCCCCGCGGTAACCGCTGTAAGTTCCGAACCTGCTCCTGAAATAAACTGGTGGGTAAAACCTTCGGGCTTAATATGCTGAAGCGAATGCTCATGACCTGAAAGGTAAATATCTACTTTGTTATCTTCAGGCTAAACATGCAAAGGTATGTTTCACATTTTGTAATTAAAATTATTA
>NZ_CAIWNH010000245.1 GCF_903913935.1 uncultured Mucilaginibacter sp. | reverse complement strand
TGTAAAAGAAATCATGAAAAAATACCCTGGCGCCCGCTTTTTTTCGCTGGATGGCGGGCTAAAGGCATGGATAGAACAATGGGACTAATCAACCGGCCGCAACCAACCTGCGGCCGCTTATCAGTTTTATAATCAATACGAACAACCATAAATTATACGGCAAAAAAATAAGGCGTTCAAACAGGCCCGGCCAGTGATGATACGTAACAGCCAGCATGAAAATCGCCTTCAGCGCCATCGTCATAAATGCGGCTACCAGCGAATAAACGATCCATCCCTTCCAGCTATTGGTTTTGTAAAACTGCCATGCAAATAGAAACAAAACAACCAGTACCGAAATAAATACAATGATATTGCAAATTTGATGAAGCGGTTCATGTATACATATCGCCAGGCCAATTGAACCGGCGCAAATAAATAATTGAAATAAAACGATGTACCACGCATTGGCGCTTTTAATGAGTTCTTTTGAGAGCCCGATGGTAAACAGCATACTCAAGACCCCGTAAAGCATAAAATTAGCCTGTTGAAGCCATCCGTTTTTTACCAGCTCCAGGCTGCTGATGGTATTGCGGAGCGCGTTAAAGCCTGGGGTCAAAAATCCAAATACGGCATAGATCAGTATAAACAAAACACCCGAAAAGCCGCAGCAAAGCAGCGCGACCTGTGTTAATGTTTTTTTAGATGACATATTTATCATTTGATCTTCGCTCATGTCGGTTTATAATTAGGGTTTTGTCGACTTAAATATAAACATAAGATGGATGAGAACGGAAAAAGTTACAGTTTAGTTGATGGTTGATGGTTCATAGTTCATGGTAGGAGGTCAATAATCGATGGGCCGTAGACGATGGCGGGAGGAGGGGTGCTATACCTTTTTTTTCCTAATCTCTAATCTCCAATTAACTAATCACTAATTCACCAATCACCAATGACGCGAAGCAAATGACCAATGACAAACTCACGGATGCGCGGCTACCCAAATTTCGCCATCTTCGAAAATTTCTTTTTTCCATATCGGGACGGTTTGTTTCAGGGTATCGATAATATAGCGGCAGGCATCAAAAGCGGCGGCCCTGTGTGCAGCCGAAACAGCAATGATCACCGGTACTTCGCCGATTTCGAGCACGCCGGTACGGTGATGGATAAGGGCCTTTTGAATGGGCCATTGCACCGCGGCTTGTTTGATGATTTTCTCCATCTCAGCAATAGCCATTGGCTCATACGCCTCAAACTCCAGCCGGATCACCGGTTTGCCTTTGGTAGCATTTCGTACGGTACCAATAAATACATCTATCCCGCCGCTCTCCGGCGATATGATCCAATCAATACAAGCCTGAATGTTTAACGGTGTGGGGGATATTTGGATTTGGGTGGACAATGAAAATGTTTTTTGATGACTACTTGTCAAATATAAAGTTTTAGCACAAGGCGTGCAGGATGTTTATTGAAAATTAAACTGCAAAATATGAGCCTCACAACAAAGTATAAATTTTTAATTAAATCATATTAAATTAAAAATCAAAAATATGTGTCGATTATATCAATAAACACTTTATCCGGTAAACTTTTAACAACGATTACTATACAATGTAAAGCACATTGATGAAATCATTCAAACAAAAATAAACAATAAGCTGAAAAAGAAATATCTACCCCCCGCTCACCGGCGGTATCACAGCGATCTCGTCGCGCTCATGGATGGTGTCGCCGGGCAGGGCGTACTCGTTGTTTACAGCCAGCATGTACGACTTTAATTGCTGCAGCTTTGGGTATTGCTGCTCAAGCAGATATTGTAAATTGTAAACGGTTGAATCGTTTGCCAGTTCGAGTGAGACTGAAGATCCTCCAAAAATATCCTTCGCAATGCCAAACGCCAGTACTTTAATCTTCATGATACTGCAAAATTAGGGCAAAAATGTTAATTACAGCTAATTTAAAACAACATTATGGATTAAATGGTTAATTAAGCAGGGCGGGTTGAATATGTTGGGTTGGAGTTGATTAAACTTCATCAACTATTGAACCTGATCAACTTTTAACCAAATTTCAATTATATTTGAATATGACTACCAAGTCCATCAAGCGGTTTAATATTACAAAGGTTAGCGGAGGGGCAGTTGCCGACACTTCGGACGCGCTGGCGATTGAAGAACCCCTGGAAATCAGGCTGGAATACGGCCAGGCTAATGAACGGCAGATAAAAAACGTCTCGGTCACCATGCGCACGCCTGGCAACGATGCTGAACTTGCTGCCGGTTTTTTGTTTACAGAAAGGATAATTTCATCTGGAGATGCTATTTCGAACATAGAGCATTCCTTTATTTCATGCGCCGAAAACAAAGAGAATGTAGTGGTTGTGAAATTGAAGGAAGGTGTCGTCCCCAACCTCCATAACTCCGAACGAAATTTTTATACCAGCTCCAGTTGCGGCGTTTGCGGCAAAGGGTCAATTGATGCCATCAGAACCGTTAGCAGTTTTGTAAATAAAAAGGGCATCCCATACACCATTGAAGCAGAAATGCTTTTTCGCTTGCCGGATGTTTTGCGGTATTACCAGGATGCTTTTACAAGTACTGGCGGTATCCACGCCTCGGGTTTGTTTAATTTGCAGGGTGAATTAATGTTGTTGCGCGAGGACGTGGGCAGGCATAATGCACTGGATAAGCTGATCGGCGCTGCCATTAATCAAAACTGGCTGCCGCTTAATAATCATATTTTACTTTTAAGTGGCCGGGCAAGTTTTGAGCTGGTGCAAAAGGCTGCCATGGCCGGGATCACCATTATTGCAGCGGTTGGCGCACCATCAAGCCTGGCAGTTGAACTGGCCGAAGAATTTAACATCACCCTCGCGGGTTTTTTACGAAACCAGCGTTTTAATATTTATACTGCGGCACACCGCATTTTACTACCCGCAAATGAAAATACGTATTAATGGCAATTCGGTAAGGTTCAGGCTTACCCGTTCGGATGTAAAACGATAAAGAAATTGCTGTATGAAGCGGAACTGAACGAACTGGGTAAAGTATTTGAGGATTATAATAGCAAGGTGGTAAAGCCCGGCGGCTTTTATTTACCCAATGCGCCGCGCGAAGGCAAGTTTGAAACAAGCAAAAACGACGGGAGGGCCATATTCTCCATCACCAATTTACCTGTGCATCAACTGGCAAATGATGAATTAATAATGACCAGCATCCGCAGCCATGATCAGTTTAATACCACTATTTATGGTTTAGATGACAGGTACCGGGGGATCCACAACGAACGGCGGGTTATTTTTATGAATGAAAACGATATGCAAAATGCCGGCCTTAATGCCGGTGACAAAGTCGACTTGTTTAATTACCATGGCGGGATCACCTGTACCGCGCGGTTATTTATCGTGGTGCCTTATGACATCCCCGAACGGAATACCGCTACCTATTACCCCGAAACGAACGTGCTGGTACCCATTGACAGTGTAGCTGAAGGAAGTAATACACCAACTTCAAAACTCATCGTCATAAAGATTAAAAAGCACAATTAATAACATCGGTTTTCTCGGCTTTAGCGCTTTCAGGCCGAGAAAACAATTTTGCTTTTTTGTAACAGGCTTGTTACCAATGGTTAATAATTATTCACGGGAATCAATTTTCTGGTATCTTAAATAAAATTTACTTCAATTCCAAATTACTATCGTCATCAAATTATTTCATTTGAGTTAAGAAATCGTGTCTTTATGTTATCTTAAACCCCGCTTTTTACGGTTAATGTTAAGTGAAAATTATCATTCGTTTAAGAAACTCCGGTAGCGCCAAAATTCAGAATTTCTTCAGATTTCAATAACTTTCTTTGCGGAAATTACGATTTGATGAAGATTATTTTTACTATTTTAATTTCCTTTTTATTCTTTTCTGAGTCCTTTGCATCATCTGTTTCCGGCTATGTTTTTGATAAAAACGTTAACGAACAATTGGTTGGTGCAACCATAATTGTAAAGCCCGGCGCACACAGAACGTTTTCAAAATTAAACGGAAAATATTCGATTAACGATCTCGAACCCGGCGTATACTCATTTCACGTATCCTATATCGGTTATATTTCAATTGACACGACGATCAGCATCAAGGCAGAAGAAAACCTGAAAGTCAATTTTTACCTGTTGCCAAATACATCCAGTTTAAATGCGGTGACTATAACCGCAAAAAGTAACAAAGAATCCGACCAATATGCGAAAAGGGCCGAACAGCGTGCAGATAACCTGGTGAATATTGTTTCGGCTAATTCAATATCCATTTCCCCTGACATAACGGTAGCCAACGTAATGGCGCGTGTTTCAGGAGTTTCGGTGCAAAGGGGCAATACGGGCGACGGGCAATATGTTATCATCAGGGGGATGGACCCCAGGTATAGTACCACGCTTGTCAATGGCATAAAAATTCCTAGTCCGGATAACAAAAATCGGTACGTACCGCTTGATATATTTCCGGCTGATCTTGTTGAACGGATAGAGGTTTATAAATCGCTAACACCGGATATGGAAGGGGATGCGTCAGGCGGCGTAGTGAATTTGATAATGAAAACTGCCCCGGACGGCCTCCGTATTGAAGGAAATGCAGGCGCAGGCTATAGCCAGATATTTTCTCCCCGTCCTTTTGAAAGTTATAGCCGTGCAACGGTTAATGCCAAATCACCAGCCGAAATCATTGGTATCGGGCAACCAGCATCGATTTCAGATTTCCCTTACCAGAACCTGTTAACATCACCCATTAAAACCCCGATAAACACCAATTTTAGCTTGACGATTGGCGACAGGTTTTTAAATGATAAGCTGGGTGTCAT
>NZ_CAIWNH010000244.1 GCF_903913935.1 uncultured Mucilaginibacter sp. | reverse complement strand
CTTAGCTTTTTCGGATCTTGACGAGTGTCAAAAACAGTAATTATTTCAACTATATCTTTTATTTTTCTGAAGTAAAGCACATTGTGTTTTGTAACAACGCATTTTTGTGTCTTTTTCCTTTTGTCGACAAATGAATATAAGTTTGGATTGTCTGATAATAACTCAACTACTGTTTCAAACCGCTCAACAAAATCATCAGCAACGGACACATCCCATTTTTCGATTAAGTAATTAATAATATTCTCATAATTAATACTTGCAAGGGGAGATAAAATAACATGGTTAGCTATTTAACCCATATTTTTTCTTCAGCCGTTCATTTACTTCTTTAAATGGAACTCCCAACCCTGCATCAAGTTGTTCAAGCCCCTCATTAATTGCTTCTTTATGAGATTCCGGCAATGCATCCCAACCTTCCGTTGGGTCGTACTGACTATTAAAATAATTAATAAGCAAACCAGATATTTCCCTCAACTGTTTAAAATCAGCATGTTCTATTTTGTCTATTAATTCGATCTTTAATTCTGCTGCTTCCATGTCAAACTTATTTATACTCAAATATAGTAATTTACCACTTTAGATAATTCATCAATTTTTATTCCAAAATGTATATTGCTATTACCAAATATAAACCTTAGCTTTGCGCCCGATTTGGCGATGTAGCCAAATTCGTTATTTTAAATCATGAACCCATTTATTGAACTGGGAATCCGTCATGATATTGTTAATGCCATCTCTGAGTTAGGATTTGAAAATCCTACACCAATCCAGGAACAGTCAATCCCGGTATTGTTGACAGGCAGCAACGATTTTGTCGGATTAGCCCAAACCGGGACCGGTAAAACTGCTGCCTTCGGCCTACCATTGTTAGAACTGTTAGACTTCGAAGTAAACTATCCGCAAGCACTTGTATTGTGCCCCACACGTGAACTTTGTTTACAGATCACGAACGACATAAAAAATTACGCCAAAAAAATGGGCAACGTCAATGTTGTTGCTGTTTATGGCGGCGCCAGTATAGTTGACCAATTACGCCAGATCAAACGTGGCGTACAGATTGTGGTTGCTACCCCAGGCCGTATGCTTGATATTATTAACCGCAAAGCGATCGATTTTTCGCAGGTTAAGTTTGTTGTTTTGGACGAGGCCGATGAAATGTTAAACATGGGCTTCCAGGAAGACATAGACAGTATCCTTTCAACCACGCCTGATACCAAAAAAACATGGCTGTTTTCGGCCACTATGCCATCCGAAGTGCGCAGGATAGCCAAAAAATACATGAATGAGCCGTTTGAGCTTACCATGGGCGAAAAAAACACAGGAAACGTAAATATCGAACACGAATATTACATCGTTCGTGCCCGCGATAAATACGCTGCCTTTAAACGCATTGTTGATTTTAACCCAGATATTTTTGGTATCGTATTTTGCCGTACTAAAATTGAAACCCAGGATATTGCTGAAGCGCTGATAAAGGATGGCTATAATGCTGATTCGCTGCATGGCGACCTTTCACAACAGCAACGCGATAAGGTAATGAAACGTTACCGCGACCGCAGCCTGCAGCTGTTAATTGCTACTGACGTTGCCGCACGCGGTATCGACGTTAATGATGTTACACACGTTATCAATTACTCATTGCCTGATGAAGTTGAAAATTACACCCACCGGAGCGGCCGTACAGCCCGTGCAGGTAAAACAGGTGTTTCTATCTCCATCATCAATGCTAAGGAATTAGGTAAGATCCGCCAGATAGAACGCGGCTTAGGCAAGCGTTTTGTGAAAGTGGAGATCCCTACCGGGTTTGACGTTTGCGAAAAACAATTATTCAGCATTGTGCATAAAGTGCATACTGTAGTGGTTAATGAGCAGCAAATTGAGCAATATATCCCCCGCATTATGGAGGAGTTTAAGGAGATGAGCAAAGAAGAGTTTATCAAACGCTTTGCTTCCATTGAATTTAACAGCTTTTTGGAGTATTATAAAAATGCCCCTGATTTGAACGCCCCTATTGAAGATGGCCGCAGGCCTGAAAGAGAAAGAGGCGACGATCGTGCACCGCGCCAGAGCAGTGGTGTAAGTGGTGGTGGTAAATCTGAATATACCCGCCTGTTTATTAATTTAGGTTCGGTAGATGAGTTTAATCGCGGCGATTTGCTGGGTTACATCTGCAATAATACCAAAATCAGCGGACGTACAGTTGGAAAGATTGACGTGAAAGGCGTGTATTCATTTTTTGAAGTACAACACGAGGACGTGGAGAAAGTAACCAACGGCTTTAAAGACATTGAATTTAAAGGTCGCCCGGTTAGGATTGAAATATCAGGAGAAGGCACCAGCGAAAAACGCGAAGGCGGATACCAGCGCCGCGAAGGCGGTGGCGGTTATAACCGCGAAAGAAGCGGCAGCGGCGAAAAACGCGAAGGCGGCTTTAACCGTGAAAGGACCGGCGGAACCGCTGGCGGAGGTTTCCGTGATTTCTCTGGCAAACGCCGTGAGGACCGCGGCGAAAGACGCAGAAGATTTTAGTTTTCAGTTTAGTTTTCATAAGCCTGTTTAGCGGCAGGCAATAGTTTAGTTTAGTTTGTTTTGCAAACCCTCACCTTCCCGGTTGAGGGTTTTTGCATTTGGTGGGATTTAAGGCTGAAGAGTAGTCAAAATATAAGCTTGATATTTGCAGAAAACAAAGGATATAGGTGATATTTTAAACACAGAGGGCGCTAAGGAGGCACAAAGTACACGGTGAAATAAATAACAATTATTAAAACTTTGCGATCTCTGCGCCTCCTCTGTTTCTCCGTGTTAAAATTTGAAAATAAAATTATAGAGAAAAGATTAGTGAAAGAGTTTTCAAATAAACAGCACCAATGACTCAATGACCCAATGACAACTTTACCTGCTATATTCCACCGCCACAGAATCAGGCAGCATCAGTTTGAGCGAGCGATCATCGAGTTTCTGTATCCGGTAAGTGGTA
The DNA here is from genome assembly GCF_903913935.1 of uncultured Mucilaginibacter sp. GTDB lineage: Bacteria > Bacteroidota > Bacteroidia > Sphingobacteriales > Sphingobacteriaceae > Mucilaginibacter. The sequence goes on along the minus strand of NZ_CAIWNH010000244.1, from coordinate 43,114 downwards.
TAAGGCAGATTGCCCTGGTAGGAGGTGAAAACCGTATCGCCTTTTACAAAGTAGTCTTCGGCTTCCTCGCCGTCAATGGCGAAGGTTTTATCGGTTATGTTTAATTTTTTGGAGCCATCCTTTGATAGCCACAGTCCTTTGAGCTTGTTGTTGGAAGGGCTTTTGCAGGCCCCGCTGATCAATACAAATGCACATGCCAGGTGCACCAATACCAAAGCGGTTTTTTTCATGATTGAGCTATTGGGCTAAAAAATAAGCCTGTAATATTAATAGGCTAAAAATACGGTTTAATATTACAGGCTTAAAGGGAAAAATTACATTTTCTTATCCATTAACTGCGATTTTTTCAGGTAAACCCTGTGTCCTCTTTTGTTAATGTAATAGTAGTGCGAGTGTTTGTTGATATAAACGGTTTCGCCGCCGGGACCGCATTTGCCATCGTATTTTTTATCGACAACCATCGATGCTGTACTGGCGGCAGCATGGGCGGTTGCATGCCCGACTTTTTTAGTTGTATGCTTGATTTTTTGCCCCACGGTAGTATCGTGTTGCATTGGTTTTGCCTGGCTTTGGGCAAATGAGAAAATTCCCACTGCTACCAGTGCCACTTTAAGAAAATTTTTCATAATCGTAGTATTAAGATTTATACTACTAAGTCAAATGTTCGGCCAAATGTTTCATTTCAAGTACCGGAGACCGTTTTTGGTATAAAATGGCATAAACAGCGTCGCAAATAGGCATAAATACATTGTACTGTTTATTCACCTGGTGTAGACAATTTACTGCATAATAGCCTTCGGCTATCATGTTCATTTCCAGTTGTGCCGAAGTTACCGTATAACCTTTACCGATCATATTGCCGAATGTACGGTTACGGCTGAATTGGGAGTAGGCAGTCACCATCAGGTCGCCCAGGTAGGCTGATTCCTTAATGTCACGGTCTATGGGGTGTACGGCATTTACAAAGCGTTCCAGTTCGCGGATGGCATTGGAGATCAGCACCGCCTGGAAATTGTCGCCATAACCTACGCCGTGGCAAATACCGCCGGCTATTGCATAGATGTTTTTTAATACGGCGCCGTATTCGGTGCCATAAATATCGTCCGAAATTACAGTTTTAATATAACGGGTATTAAACATGCCGGCAAATTCAGCCGCAAGTTCCGTATCGGCGGAAGCTATGGTGAGGTAGGATAATTTTTCGAGTGCTACTTCTTCTGCATGGCAGGGGCCGCTGATCACCAGGAAATGACTAAAAGGTATGTTGTAATGCTGGTGCATAAATTCACCAATGATCAGGTTTTCATCCGGAACGATGCCTTTAATCGCCGAAATTATTCTTTTGCCCTCCAGGTCAGCGGCGGTGATGCCCGTGAGTGCCTCTTTTAAAAAGGCCGCCGGCACGTTTAGTAAAACATAATCGGCCTCATGGATCAGAGAAGCCAGGTCTGTTGAGATATTTTGAGCCGGAACATTTATTTCAACCGAACTTAGATAATGCGGGTTGTGCCTGAATTTGTGCAGATGTTCTACCGCCTGTACATTGCGCATCCACCAGAAAATTTCCTTTTCGGTAGTATTATCGCTCAGTATTTTAATATTGGCAGTAGCCCAGCTTCCGCCGCCAACAACGGTGATCTTTGGGATAGAATTGAGTATAGAGTGGTCAGTGGTCAATGGTGAATAATGAATTGTTAATGCAAAATAGCCAATGATGTGTTTATATTAAAAGGATTGATTTCTTTTAAAATAAATCAATGTAAATAAAAAGTCCTGCCAGGTTTAATTGACAGGACAAATTTAATGAAATATTGTTCATTAGTTCATTGGCTCATTAGTTCATTGGTAATTGTTATTGGCTTTCGCCTTTTACCCCTGCCTGCCGGCAGGCAGGTTTAAGCTTTTACCTTATTTACCGTCACTGGTAAACAGCTTGCTCTTATCCACTTTTTTAACCACCATGCCATCGTTCAGGATCTTGCCGATAGTTGCAAACGGAGCAGACACCACTTCGTCGCCATCTTTAAGGCCCGATAATATTCGGATATAGCTATCATCCTGGATGCCCGTAGTTACCTGTACCTGTTTTACTTTGCCTGCCGCGTATACAAACACATATTCTTTTACAACGGCTGCAATTTTGGTTTTTGTGCTGTTATCGTCGGTGGTAGCCGTATTGGTTGAATTGTTGCTATTTACGGTTGTAACCATTTTTTTCTGTTCGCGGGTAGTAACTGATTGTATTGGTACCGATAATGATTTTGCATGATTGGTATTGATATCCACCGTTGCGGTTAAACCCGGACGGAAGGGATTAGGGTTTTCCGCTGATTTGATCAGCAGGTTTTGATAGGAAGCCGGGCTGATCCTTACTTTAACGGTAAAGTTGGTTACCTGGTCGGCATTGGTACCTACTACATTAGCCGAGCTGCCAATTTCGCTCACCACACCGGCGAAGGTTTTACCTAAAAATGCATCTACCTGTATTTTTGACGAATCGCCCAATTGGATGCGGTTGATATCGTTTTCGTTTACATCAACATTTACATCTAACTGGCTCAGGTCGGAGATGGTCATGATCTCGGTACCGGCAAACTGTTGTGTACCCAATACGCGTTCGCCTTTTTGGATCGATAATTTTGAAACCACACCATCTACCGGCGAATATATAGTGGTTTTTACCAGGTTGTCAGCCGCTTCTTTTACGGATGCCTGTGACTGGGCCAGGCCATAGGTGGAACCGATTACATTTTGCTTGGCTGCTTCAAGCGCCGCCTTGGCGCCGTCATAACTCGCTTTTGCTGCTTCAAATTCAGCAGTAGTGATTACTTTATTATCATATAGCGCCTTGTCGCGTTTGTAAATAGAGGCCTGGTTATCAAAGGTGGCCTGGGATTGGGCCAGCATTTGTTTAGCATTGCCGATGCTCGCTTTTTGGGTATTGTTAGCTGCTTCAGCGCGGTCATACTGCGATTGTAAAATGTCAGGCCTGATCTTACAAAGCAGTTCTCCTTTTTTTACTACCTCTCCTTCTTTGATCGGTAATTCAACCACTTCGCCCGAAACTTCGGGGCTGATCTTTACTTCGATATGTGGTTTTATTTTGCCGCTGGCTGATACCGTTTCGTTGATGTCGCGTACAGCGGCTTTTTCAGTAGCCACCTGGGTTACATCAGGTTTGCCAATAACACCTGTCACTTTTAATAAAATGAGGATCAGGATAACAGCGCCAAGGCTGATCAGAATATATTTTGTAGTTTTTCCCATGATTCTATATGATTTCGGATTTTTCGCTATTGTTTATTTTTTGTGGTGCTCAAGAGGGCTTCGCCGTTTCGGAATTTCGATTTCGGATTTATTAATATTTTATAATTTATTTACTTTTTCATTCGCGCATCTGCACATTAAAGCGTTATCGGGTTGCCAATATAATAATCAATCACTTTGCTTCTGAAGATCACCTGATACTGCGCTTCGATCATATCATTCTGCGATTTGTTGTAATTCGTCAATGCTGTATTATAGTCGAGGGTGTTAACCAGTCCCGCATCAAACCTTTGTTTGGTAACGTTTAATGCTTCCTTATTCGACTCGAATGTCCTGCGGGAAGATTGGTAGCTTTTATCAGCAGCCTGCAGGTCAAGTACCGCCTGTATGATGGTTTTGCTCAAGGTGTTTTTGGCAAGGGCCGTATTTAGTTCAGCATATTCATAATTCAATTTAGCCTTCCTAACCGAAGTGCGTGCGGTAAACCGGTTGAATATGGGGATCTGCAAATTCAAACCAAAAAACTGGTTAAAGTTGTTGCTTAACTGCGTGCCAAATCCAATTGGGCTGGTTGTTGTTTGATAAAGCGGACCTAATACCTTCGTCGATGTTCCATCCACGACGCCAATTGGTGTAGTACCTATTAGTGTGGAACCATATGTTGCCGCCTGGTTTGAATAGCTGGTACCCAAACCTCCGTAAAGACTTAAAATAGGGTAATAATTTCCTTTTGCGATCTTAATAGCCTGGTCGTAAGTTTGCTGTTGCAACTCTGCAAGTTTTATATCAGGGTTAACCAAAAATGCCGTCTTGATAACTTCAGTGGCATCAAAAATTGTTTTTATGTCGGTTAGTCTGCTGATATCAGGCCTTTCTATAACAATCTTTTTATTCGGATCCATTTCCATGTATTGCTTTAATACCAATATGGCCAAATCAACCTGGTTTTGGTCGTTGATTAAATTCAGTTCAGCGGTTTCAACCTGTGCCTGTGCCTGTGCCAAATCAGCTTTGGTCGCATTTCCGGCATCAAAATTCTTTTGGGCACGATCAAGCGTTATTTTAGCGAGGTCAATTTGCTGTTTCGCGGCTACTACAAGGTCCTGGTCTGTTAAAATGGTAAGATAGTCGGTCACCACATTTAAAAGCAGGTCGTTTTTTACTTTCGCAGTAGCTGTTTTATCGACATCCAGCGTTAGTTTATTTTGTAATATCTGGTTCCGCAGCTGGCCACCCTGAAAAAGAACCAGGTTTAAAGAAGCCGAGCCATTAATATTAAGTGCTGATGTTGAATAGGCAAACGCCCCGGCGATCTGGCTTTTGCCAAAATAATAACCACCCTGCGGGTTGGCGCTCAGGCTAGGTAACAAATTATATTTCGACTGCTGGTAATCTTCACTTGCAAGATCCTCTGTTATTTTAGCCTGCTTAATGGTTAGGTTATTTTTTATAGTGGAATCAACCGCCTGCTGCAGGCTAACCACCTGCTGTGCATTTGCTGTAAAGCTAAGCAAGGCAAATGCTGCCATCCCTGTAAGGCTTATCAGTTTAGGTCTTGATAAAAATTGTACCATGAGTTTGTGCTGTATATTAATTTGAGATGTTAGATTTGAACAAATTGCCGGCCGTTTAAAGGTTGACGCGTATTCATTTCATAAATCTGCTGTTTTAAAATGTTGCTGATAAAGACACCCAAATGGTTAAAATTATTGTATCCCAAACTACTATGGGAGTCAAATGCAGCTAACCGGTGCATTTATTTGACGTTTGACGACGGGCCTATCCCCATTGTTACACCGTTTGTTTTAAATATTTTAAAACAATACAATGCGAAAGCTACATTTTTTTGCATAGGCGATAATGTGCGCAAGCACCCTGCTATTTTTGAGCAGGTAAAAAACGATGGACACGCCATCGGCAACCACACCTTTAATCATTTAAAAGGATGGAAGACTGACGATAATGTTTACCTGGAAAATTTTTTGCAGGCCGATAAATTGCTCAACACAAAACTCTTTCGTCCGCCATATGGGCGCATCAAACGCTCGCAGGTTAAGCTTTTGCAAAAGGCGAAGCCGGGCATTCAAATTGTGATGTGGAGTGTGCTTTCAGCAGATTACGATGCCACCTTCACCCCGGAACGATGCCTTGATAATGTGATCAAAAATACCAAACCCGGTGATATTGTGCTTTTTCATGATAGTTTAAAAGCGCAGGAGCGGATGGAGTATGCTTTGCCAAGGGCACTGGAATATTGGAGTAGGGAAGGGTATAGTTTTTGCCCCCTGGCCCCCTAAAGGGGGAAAGAAAGTTTGCAATGGAACAGTATGCAGTTTGCGATAGGGATGGCAGCGGATACCGGTCCCCAAAGCTTTGGGGATGGTTAAGGCCCGTGTAGTATGATCCGCCTTAAGGCGGACCGGGCAGAAGGCATCGCCCTATAACAGAAAATTACTATTATTCAATCACGACCTCCGGTCTATGCTTAGATTTTTTACAACAAAGAACTCAAAGAAGGCACAGAGATCATAAAGCACCGGAATATTATGGCAAGTGAACATGCTGTTAATTCAAAATCGTTTTGTAATATTGGTTTATGAATCCCAATGATACCGAAACCTTGCAAACAGATTTAGAAAATGACGCAACAAACAGCGCCGTCGCTTACCCAAACATTAAATCAGTAGTTATACTGTTTTTCATGTCGATTTTATTCATGATTGTCATCGGTGTAGTGGCTGGAATAATTGCGATTGGTATCCATAATAGTGCCCAGATATATAAATCATTGCTAAATTTCGTTGCTTACATCATGTCAATCCTTCTTATAATTAATTATGCCTCAAAACGGGTTTCTAATTTTTCTGTAAACTTCAATAAAATTCAAGGATGGCTCGTGCCTGTAATTATAATTGGTGCACTGGGGTTGATCATGCCGTTATCTCAAATCGGAAACTGGTTGCCAATGCCGGAATCAGTAAAGAAGTTTTTTGAGCTTGCCTTTAAAAAAGATGTTTTTTCGATTGTGATGCTTGTTATTGCTGCCCCATTACTGGAAGAAATATTATGCCGGGGGGTTATCCTCAAGGGTTTGCTGAAAAATTATCCTCCACGCAAAGCAATCATCATTTCTGCAATATTCTTTGCGGCTATCCATCTTAACCCATGGCAGGCCTTCCCGGCATTTTTCGGAGGTTTGTTTATGGGATGGCTATACTATAAAACACAATCGGTTATCCCCGGAATTATAGCGCATACCACTATAAATGCAACTGGAGCATTACTTATGTTCGCGCCGGCTAAACAGCAGGATTTATTGACACTATTGGGTACGCCATTTTACATCCTGGCGCTAATGGTTTCCGTTATTGCTTTTGTTGGAATATGTTTGATCATTCAGAAAAAAGCTATAATTATGCCCATATCCGTAAGGTTTAAATACTAAAACAACCAACCTTCCTGCCCTGGTTGGAATTTTCACCAACAAATTATGATGAATTGAAGTGTATTATTTATACGGATTTTTCTTTATAAATCCAAAAAAATTGCAGAAATTATTAGCGTGCCAGGTGTACCAGGCTTATTCATCCGTGCCGGGTGGTTCAGGTGCTTCCTCAGTTTTGGCAGCGGGCGCCGGCCGTTGCCGAGCCCATACGTCTAACATATTCAACCCAATCCAACTTGATCCAACCCAATCAACCAATTTAGAATCCCTCCAAATAATATTTACACACTTAGCTGACAGCATTTATTCTTAATTTTTGTAAATTCGCCGCTCGGCGCTGTTAAAGGTGTCTATAATTAAGTTTTCTACTATTTCCTCACCTAAAAGTTCAAATACGATGGCTTTTGATTTAGATATGATCAAAAATGTTTACGACCGCTACAGTACCCGTGTGGCTGCTGCACGTAAAGCGACCGGCAAACACCTTACTTTAACCGAAAAAATATTATACGCCCACCTTAGCGAAGGCGATGCCCAAACAGCATTTGGCCGCGGTGTGGATTATGTTGATTTTGCACCCGACCGCGTTGCCATGCAGGATGCAACCGCACAAATGGCGTTGCTGCAGTTTATGCAGGCAGGCCGTCCAAAGGTGGCTGTACCTTCAACCGTGCATTGCGATCACCTGATCCAGGCGAAAATTGGCGCCGACCAGGATTTGAGCACTGCAAAGGATGTAAATAAAGAAGTTTATGATTTTTTAGCCTCCGTATCTGATAAATATGGATTGGGTTTTTGGAAACCGGGTGCAGGGATCATCCACCAGGTGGTTTTGGAAAACTATGCTTTCCCGGGCGGTATGATGATCGGTACCGATTCACATACCCCTAATGCAGGTGGTTTGGGTATGATTGCTATTGGTGTTGGCGGTGCCGATGCCTGCGATGTAATGGCCGGATTGCCATGGGAGCTTAAATTCCCGAAACTGATCGGTGTAAAACTAACCGGGAAACTTTCCGGCTGGACATCGGCAAAAGACGTGATCCTTAAAGTAGCTGGTATCCTTACCGTAAAAGGCGGTACCGGCGCTATTGTTGAATATTTTGGCGAAGGCGCACGGTCGCTTTCTGCAACCGGTAAAGGAACCATTTGTAATATGGGTGCCGAGATCGGCGCAACCACTTCTATTTTTGGTTACGATGAAAAAGCGGCCACTTACCTGCGCGGTACCAAACGTGTCGATATTGCCGACCTGGCTGACGCAGTTGCCGAACACTTAACGGGCGACCCTGAAGTTTATGCTAACCCCGCAGATTATTTCGACCAGGTGATCGAATTGAACCTGAGCGAACTGGAACCGCATGTAAACGGTCCGTTTACCCCGGATCTGGCATGGCCAATTTCTAAATTCGCGACAGCGGTAAAAGAAAACGGCTGGCCTGCAAAACTGGAAGTTGGTTTGATCGGATCATGTACCAACTCCTCATACGAAGACATTACCCGTTCGGCTTCTATCGCCAAACAGGCCATTGATAAACATTTAAAAACTAAAGCGGAGTTTACCATAACCCCGGGATCAGAATTGGTACGTTATACCGTTGACCGCGATGGTTACCTGGATACTTTTGCGGCCATGGGCGGTGTAGTATTGGCTAATGCCTGCGGCCCATGTATCGGCCAGTGGGCGCGTCATACGGACGATCCTACCCGTAAAAACTCTATCATCACTTCTTTCAACCGTAACTTTGCCAAACGCCAGGACGGTAACCCGAATACCCACGCCTTTGTGGCTTCGCCGGAAATTGTGACTGCGTTTGCGATAGCAGGTGATCTTACATTTAACCCGCTGACTGATACTTTAACCAACGACAAAGGCGAACAGGTAAAACTGGACGAACCATTGGGTATTGAAATGCCGGTAAAAGGTTATGCGGTGGAAGATGCCGGCTACCAGGCACCAGCCGAAGACGGCAGCAAGGTAGAAGTGAAGGTTGACCCTAAATCAGCACGTTTGCAATTGCTTGATCCATTCTCTGCATGGGAAGGTACCGATATTTTTGGCTTAAAACTTTTGATCAAGGCAAAAGGCAAGTGTACTACCGACCATATTTCGATGGCTGGTCCGTGGTTGAAGTTCCGCGGGCACTTGGATAATATCTCCAACAATATGCTGATAGGCGCGATTAACTATTTTAATGATACTGCCGACAGCGTTAAAAACGAACTGACAGGCGAATACGGCCCGGTACCTGCTACCCAGCGTGATTACAAAGCGCATGGCATCGGTACAGTTGTAGTTGGCGATGAAAACTATGGCGAAGGTTCATCGCGTGAGCATGCCGCTATGGAGCCGCGCCATTTGGGCGTTCGTGCTATCCTGGTAAAATCATTTGCCCGGATCCACGAAACCAACCTGAAAAAACAAGGCATGCTGGGTATCACTTTCGCTGATGCCAGCGACTATGATAAAATCCAGGAAGACGACATCATCGACATTATCGGCTTAACTACTTTTGCGCCAGGCAAACAGTTAAGTGTGGTATTGCACCATAAAGACGGATCAACCGACAGCTTCGCGGTTAACCATACTTATAATGCCCAGCAGATAGAATGGTTTAAAGCTGGCGGCGCACTGAATATCATCAGGCGGCAAATGGCTTCGTAAGGAGGCGAAAGCTGAAACCTGCCTGCCGACAGGCAGGGGTAAAAGGCGAAAGCATTTAAGGCCTCTCCGTTTTGGGGAGGCTTTTTTTTGTGAATGACCCTGAACTGGGGATGCAATAGGGGGACTTGTGAAAGCTGGCTAATTCCGGATTTTCGATTCCGGATTTATTGTTTTTCTATTTAAACAAATATCCTACGGAAAAACTAATGACCCGGTTTTGCAAGGTGGTACCTCCGCCGCTCAAATTGGCCAAACCTAACCCATAACCAGCATCTATGATAAACTTGTTTTCCAATTCGGCTCCCAGTATAAAATTGAGACCGTAGTCAGGGTTATTGTAGTGTGTGCTGAATGCAGGAGATACCGTGCCGCCATTTACAGATAAACTGCTTGAAACCCCATAGCCTAAGTACGGGCCACCACCTAAATGTATGGTAGCACCATGTATAAGTTTAATTTTGTAAAGAATATTGACCGGTAATTCAATATAATACAATTTATTGATGCCTGTCAAAATACCTGCACTCTGCTGGTTGTTGTTGACTAGAAGTGCCACAACTTTATCCCCTTTTGTACTATAGAATAAGCCTGGTTGGATTGAAAAGGCGGAAAATCCAAAGTCTGCGATAACTCCCATATTCCAGCCGGTTGTGTTTTCACCCAAATTTGGAAATCCAGGACTCCTGAGCGATAACGTAGATAAATTAAGCCCGGCTTTGACGCCATAGTTGATGGTTTGAGCGAAGGTAAATGTAGATAAACTTAGCAGAATAAGGATAAGGTATAGTTTTTTCATTGATGAAATTTAAGTTTTGGAAGATAGGAATTTATTGGATCATTATACTTTAGGTTGATTAGTAAAGAATATTTCCCCCTTTAGGAGGTTAGGGGGCCTTAACTACCCTTTTAAACACCAACAAGTTCTGCGCATTTACACTATAGCCTGAGATGTTATTCTGATAAAGGTTTACCCGTTTATCGTAATAAAGAATCACCACAGGCGATTGTTGCATCACAATATTATCCATCTGGCGGTAAAGGGCGTAGCGTTTTTCGTCGTTGGGTTCATGGTAGGCCTGTACAAATAGGGCGTCGAACTGTTTATTGTTAAAGCCGGTATAGTTTGGCCCCCAGGGGATCTTGTTTTTGGAGTAGAAAACGGAAAGGTAGTTTTCCGCATCAGGGTAATCGGCTAACCAACTGCCGTAAAAAAAGTTTACCCCGTTTTTTGATACCAGTTCGCGCAGGCTGGCGCCCTGGGTAATTTCCACACTTGTTTTAATGCCGATCTGGCTCAGCTGCCCCTGCACATATTCTATCAGGCTGCGGTAGCCTACGGTGGTATGCAATACAATTTCGGGCAGGTTATCGCCATTGGGGTAACCGGCTTCTTTGAGCAACTGCCTCGCTTTTTCGGGATTGTAGGAGTAGCCCTGCATTTTGTCTGCCTCAAAACCCGGCATCCCGACAGGGATAAACCCTGCCGAACCTGCTGTCCCCATACTGTTGCGCAGGTATTTAATCATCTTTTTGCGGTCGATCGCATAATTGATCGCCTGCCTGATTTTTAACTTACGCAATGGAGAGCTTTTGACAATTGCCAGGCTGCTGTCCACCAACATGCCCAGGTAAATGGTATTGAGGAAGGGGCCGGTGCTTAAGATAAATTTTCCTTTGTATTTTGTCGTAATCTTGCCCGATTTGGTGAGGATATCATCGCGGTAGCTGCCATCAATATCATTCAGGAAGTCGAGCTTGCCACTGATGAATTCCATAAAAGCGGTTTGTTTATCGCCGATAAAGGTAGCGCGGATTGCATCCAAATGGGGCAGGGGACTGCCATCCTTATCTTTTTCCCAGTAATGTTCGTTTTTTAGCAATACCATTACTTCGCCCTCTTTCCAGTATTTAAACCTGAACGGGCCTGTACCCACCGGGTGCTGGCGAAAATCTTTCCCATAAAAATCAACTACCTCATGCGGTACGACAGAACAATACTGCGAAGTAAGCATGCTTATAAACGGGGGATAAGGCTGTTTCAGTTTTACCCGGAAAGTGGAATCATTTACAGCGATAAAACCGTTACAGCCGTTCACCTTATCGCTGAAGATCCATGAGCCGGAGGAAGCCACTTTCGGGTCGACCAACCTGCTGAAACTGTACACAAAGTCGGCAGCGACAGCTTTGCGGCCTTTGCCGTTTTTAAAATGGGGGTCGTCCTGAAAATAAACATCGTTACGCAGGTGGAAAGTGTAAACGGTGCCATCGGTTGATATGTCCCATTTTTTGGCAATACAGGGTACTGTTTTCAGGCTGTCGTCAATCTGCACCAGGCCGTTGTATAATGCATTGTTCATCCAGATGGCATTCTGGTTGCGGGAGAATGCGGGATCCAATGAACTCAGGCCCTCATCAAGGTTGATATTGAAGACGGTTTTTTTGGAAGTGGAGGTGTCGTTTGAGCAGGAGGTGAATAGCAGTAGCAGTAATAATTTGAAAATGTGCTGATTTGAAGATTTGAAAATTGTTGAACAATACTGTTTTACTCCCACGACCTAAATTTACGCATTTTCAAATCTTCAAATCAACCAATTTTCAAATTCACCAACGCGATGATCTCCGCTTCTAATTCGATAGCCTTTTGCTCGATCTCATTCCCCTCCGAAATAATCGCATCCGTAAACGCTTTGTCCTTATACCCCGAAGCATTGATCTTCACATTCATAAAAGCCCCTAAAACCGCGCTGCGTGCACAAAGCGCCGCTACGCCCGCATCGCTGATGGAGTTGGGGTTGCCGGTTTCGGCCATGGCTTTGATAACCGTCATGCTGACGTAGGCGGCTTTCATCACTTTAAAAGGTATTTCAATGGCATATTTGGTGGCTTCCTGTATGGCATTATCTCTTACTGCTTTTTCCTCGGGCGTTGATTTGGACAAGCTGAAAGCTTCCATAATCTTATTGAAAGCTGCGGTATCCAGGTCGACCAGCTTTAACAATTCGTCTTTATATTGTTGTCCTTTTTCAGCCCAATTGCTGAATTCTTCCCAGCGGTCGTCCCAGCCTTTTTTATGGGAGGATAAGTTGGCTACCATAGTTCCCAATGCCGCGCCTAAAGCGCCCAGGTATGCGGCAATAGAACCACCGCCGGGGGCAGGGCTTTCGCTGGCCGTTTCATCGGCAAAATCAACCAAGCTCATGGATACTAATTTGGAGGATGCCTTATCTTTAAGTAAATATTCTATGATCCGTTCTTCGGGATTAAATGGCGCCAGTTCAGAAAGGCCCATAGACAGGATCGCTATTCTGATCAGTTCCTTTTCGCTTACCCCAACAGAACGCTGCTGTTTCAGCAGGAAATATTTGCCTGCATCCAGCATAGATTTTAGCGGCACAAGGCCCACCAGTTCGCTCCCGGTTACACGCATGCCACGTTCGGCTGCTTTTTTGCAGACCTCATCAAAAGCAATGTGCAATGGGGTTACTTCGATATTGGTGAGGTTCATGGAGATCTGCGCCACGCCGTATTCTTCGATAAACCAGCCGATCGCTTTTACGGATTTTAACGAACCGGGGATGGATTTTGGTTTACCATGCTCGTCAGTGATGATCTTGCCGTTAATCGGGTCGCCTTCGCGCAAAACACGACCTGCTTCCCGCACATCAAAGGCAATGGAATTTGCCCTGCGGGTGCTGGTGGTATTTAAGTTGACGTTATATGCGATCAGGAAATCTCTCGCACCAATTACCGTTGCGCCGCGTTTGGCATCATACTCCACCGGGCCGAAATCCGGCTTCCATTGCGGCAGCTTGATTTTTTTAAAAAAGCCCTCATATTCCCCGGCACGGATCACTGATAGGTTGTTCCTGCTTTTATCTTCCTGCGCATGCTCATACAAATAAACCGGGATGAATAACTCTTCGCCCACCCTTTTGGCAAGGCGTTTGGCATATTCGGCCGTTTCCTCCATGCTGATATTGGCAATGGGTATCAGAGGACAAACATCCGTAGCGCCCATACGGGGATGTTCGCCTTTATGCTTGCCCATGTCTATCAGTTCGCCAGCCTTTTTGATGGCTAAAAACGCCGCCTCGATCACCTTTTCCGGTTCGCCCACAAAAGTTACAACCGTACGGTTGGTTGCTTTGCCAGGGTCGACATTCAACAGTCGTACACCTTCAACAGATTCAACCTCGGCGGTTATCTGTTTGATGATATCAAGGTTTACACCTTCGCTGAAATTTGGGACGCATTCGATTAATTTAGTCATTGGTCAGTTGGCATTAGTCATTTGTAGATCGGATTATCATTTAATCCAGGAGCAAATCGGTGAAATCAAAAATTAAAATCGGTGAAATCATTTTAACAACGGTTTAAGTTTCCCCTGGTTATACAATATTTCCCTATAATCATTCGTCGGATACATATGAAAATCAGCAGGAGTACCTGTTGCCAGTGTTCCGCGATTGGTAAGCCTTAGGGCCTGCGCCGCGCGGAAGGTTAGCCCGGCAAATACTTCAGCAGCACTTAGTTTTTCGGCGGCGCCGAGTACCGCCGCTTGCATCAGCAAATCACCCATGGGGGCTGAGCCGGGGTTCCAGTCGCTGGCAATGGCGAGGCATGCGCCAGCGTTTAACAGCTTCCGGGCTGGAGCATATTGCATTCCCAACCCTAAAGAAGCGCCTGGCAATGCCACCGCTACGGTCTCCGATTTTGCCAATAATTTTATATCCCTGTCTTTCGTAGCTTCCAGGTGATCGGCAGACACTGCGCCAACTTCAACAGCCAGTTCGCTGCCTCCGCTGGTAAACTGGTCAGCATGCACGGTTACCGCAAAGCCCATTTCTTTTGCTTTTTGAAGAAACGGCATTGCTGTTTCAGCCTTGAATGCCCCGTCCTCTACAAAAATATCCACCCTTGTTGCCAGGTTTTCATTTTTGACGATAGGTAGCAGGTTTTTTAATACGTCATCCAAATATTCAGCCCGCGTGCCTTCAAAATCTTTCGGCAGCATGTGCGCGGCCAGGCAGGTGGGGACCAAGGTTGCTTTTGTTTTGTACGATGCCTCTTTTATCGCCCTTAGTTGTTTCAGTTCCTGTTCAACCGATAAACCGTATCCACTTTTTACTTCAATGATACTTACGCCTTCAGCCAGATGCCTGTCTGCGCGTTTTACCAATAGTTCAACCAGTGTGGCCTCACTTGCAGCGCGGGTAGCGGTTACCGTATCCCAGATACCACCGCCAGCTTTAGCAATATCGGTATAGCTTTTACCTGATGAACGCAGCGCATAATCATTGGCCCGGTTGCCGGCGAAGCAGATATGCGTATGGCAATCTATAAAGCCCGGCAGTAATACCCTGTCGCCGGTAATTTCGGTGATCTGTGCCGAAGGGTGGTCCTTGCGCAGCCTTTCCAGCGTACCGATGGTAATGATCCGGTCATTATTGCTCAACACCCATGCATTTTTGATGACGTGCAACTGGCTGTCTTTCAAGGGGCCTTTTAGCGCCAGGCCTGTTAATGGCAATATTTGGGTGAATGGGCCTGTTAGTTTTTTCATATTTTAGAGCTTTGTCTGAACCAGGATTTCTAAGATTAAAAGATTTAAGGATTATGAAAATTCAAATCCCAAAGATCATCGTTATGACAATTATACGCTATGTATTTTTATTTCTTCTTTACTTTCGGACTTTTCCGACTTTCCGGACTTTCGGACTCAAAATCACCACACTTTCAAATCAAACTTTTCTGCCCATTCTTTGGCTTTATCATAGCCCGCATCAGCGTGCCGGAATATCCCCATAGCCGGGTCATTATATAAAACTCTTTTGATGCAGGTGGCTGCGCGATCTGTTCCATCAGCTAAAACAACCATGCCGGCATGCTGCGAATAACCCATGCCTACGCCGCCGCCATGATGGAAAGATACCCAGGTTGCGCCGCCCGCGGTGTTCGACATCAGGTTCAGCAATGGCCAGTCAGATACCGCATCAGAGCCATCCAGCATGGATTCTGTTTCCCTGTTTGGGGACGCAACCGAACCACAGTCCAAATGATCACGACCTATGACGATCGGGCCTTTTACTTCGCCGGTTTTTACCAGGTCGTTAAATATTAAGCCTGCTTTTTCGCGCTCGCCCATACCCAGCCAGCATATACGTGCCGGCAATCCCTGAAAAGAGATTTTTTGCTGCGCTTTTTCGAGCCAGTTGATCAATGGTTTATTTTCCGGGAAGGCTTCCATCAATGCGCGGTCTGTTGTAAAAATATCATCCGGATCGCCTGATAGCGCAACCCATCTGAACGGCCCTTTGCCCTCGCAAAATAAGGGACGGATATAGGCCGGGGTAAACCCGGGGAAGTTAAAAGCATCCGCTTCGCCGCCCTGGCGGGCAAACTCGCGCAGGTTATTGCCGTAATCAAAAGTTATAGCGCCTTTGCTTTGTAGTGCCAGCATAAAGCCTACGTGGCGGGCCATGCTCTGTAAGGATAGTTTTTTATATTCTTCGGGGTCGCTTTTGCGTAATAGGGCAGCAAGGGTTAAGCTTAAACCATTGGGTACATAACCATTCAGCGGGTCATGTGCCGAAGTTTGGTCGGTGAGGACATCAGGTATAATATTATCTTCCAGCAGTTTTTCCAGCAGATCCCCCGCATCGCTTACCAGGCCAACCGACAAGTTTTCCCCTTTTTTAATGGCATGTTTTATCCAGCCAATCGCTTCTTCATACGAATGGGTCATCCTGTCGATGTACTGTGAATCTAAACGTTTTTGGATGCGGGTTTCATCCACATCGGCCCCTAAAAACACACCGCCCGCCATGGTTGCTGCCAATGGCTGAGCGCCACCCATACCACCTAAACCAGCGCTTACGATCAGTTTGCCGGTAAGGTCGCCTTTAAAATGCTGTACGCCGCACTCCACAAATGTTTCATAAGTTCCCTGTAAGATGCCCTGTGATCCGATATAGATCCAGCTGCCGGCTGTCATTTGTCCATACATCATCAGGTCTTTGGCGCGCAGTTCGTTAAAGTGGTCCCAGGTGGCCCAGGCGGGTACTAAATTACTATTGGCGATGAGCACACGCGGTGCCTCAGGGTGACTGCGGATAATGCCCACCGGTTTACCGGATTGTACGAGCAACGAATGATATTCATCCAACTCCAGCAAAAGTTCAATAATTTTCCGAAGCGACTCCGGGTTACGGGCCGCCTGGCCGATGCCGCCATAAACCACCAGTTCGTCCGGGTTTTCAGCAACCTGGCCATCAAGGTTATTCAGCAGCATCCGTAATGGGGCCTCTGTTTGCCAGCTTTTGGCATGCAGCTGCATACCGCGCGGCGCTTTGTACACCGGGTGGTTGGCATAGGTTTTAATAAATTCCGAAGTCGTCATCGTTTATAATTATTTGGTTAGCTGTTGCTGTATTGTTTACTACATTGAGCAGATTGCCGCTTGTAATGAGTTGGTGCAAATTGTTTATATCGTCTGCAAAAATGCGGTCATCATCAATAAAAGGCACTTGACTGCGTACCAGCTGGTGGCAGGCTTCAATTACCGGGGTCGATTTGAGCGGCCGCCTGAAATCAATAGCCTGCGAGGCATAAAGGAGTTCGATAGCCTGGATGTATTCGAGGTTATCAATTACCTGGTGTAATTTACGTCCGCTGATAGATCCCATCGACACATGGTCCTCCTGACCCAGGGATGTCGGCACACTATCAGCACTGGCAGGGAAACAAAGTGTTTTGTTCTCCGTAACCAAAGCAGCCGTAGTATATTGCGGGATCATCAGGCCCGAATGGAGGCCTGCATTATTGGTCAATAGTTTTGGTAAGCCGTAGCGACCTTCGCTCATCAGGTAGCAGCGGCGGTCGGCGATGTTGCCCAGTTCTGCTGCCGCGATGGTAGCATAGTCCAATGGGATCGCCATAGGCTGCCCGTGGAAATTGCCCCCGCTGATGGTATCTTCGGCGTTAAAAATAATTGGATTATCAGTAACCGAATTGAGTTCGATCTCTGTCATCTCCTTTAAATGCAGCCATGCATTTCGCGACGCGCCATGTACCTGGGGCATACAGCGAAGTGAATAGGGGTCCTGCACACGGTCGCAGTTAACATGCGAATTGCAGATCTCGGAGTCCTTTAGTAAAGTATGAAGGCGTTTGGCGACAAATTTATTGCCTTTGTATGGGCGTAATTCATGTAAACGGGCGTCAAAAGGCCTCGCTGAACCCATCAACCCTTCGATTGACATGGCCCCGATGATATCTGCTGCATTCAATGCATCGTTTAATCGCTGCACTGCTTTTACCGCAAAAGCAAGGATAAACTGCGTGCCGTTGATCAATGCCAATCCTTCTTTCGGGCCTAATACCAATGGCTTTAAGCCGTGGGCGCTTAAGATGCCCGAAGTTGCCAGGCGGTTTCCACTGGCAAAAACTTCGCCTAAGCCGATTAAGGGCAAAAAAAGATGTGCCAATGGGGCAAGGTCGCCGGAGGCGCCTACTGAACCTTTTTCGGGAACCACGGGGATAATACCATTGTCGATATGCCAGATGATGCGCTTCAATGTTTCAAGTGCAATGCCTGAGTAACCCTGGGCCAATGCATGCACTTTGGTAATGAGCATCAGTTTGGCAATTTCAACAGGAATAGGTTTACCTACGCCAACGCTATGGCTTTTGAGCAGGTTGCTTTGCAGTAAGGAGGTGTCTGCTTCCGATATCCGGGTGTCGCACAAAGGCCCGAAACCGGTATTGATGCCGTAAACAGGGTGATGATCATGTACGATCGTTTCCACTTCACGCCAGGAGGCACGCACCCTTTCAGCTGTATGGCCATTGATTAAGCCTTTTGTTTTGCCGGCGGCTATATCTATGCAAATGCCCACCGTTAAATGGTCCGTACCATAGTTAAATACTTTACTCATTTACTGCTGGTTTAAGTTCAACGGATAATTTATTGCCAATTTTTTCAGCTAAGCTGTTTTGTTTAAATACTTTTTCCATGGCGCCAACCGCAGGCAGCAAATAATCGCATGCCGGATTATCGGTTATCAAGTCATCCATTGCGGCCAGGATAGCATCCCAAACGGGCATAATCTGGCCGAGCAGTTCCCTGCCTTTATCTGTCAGCGTAACCAGTTGACGGCGGCCGTCATCGGCACACGTGGCGCTGGTAACCAGGTTTTTGTTTTTTAAATTGGTGATGAGCTGGCTGGCGGCCGGGTGCGAAACTTCGGTTTGTTCGCTTAATTCCTTAATGGACAAAGCATCGTTCTTCGATAATAAATAAAATACCGGGAACCAGCTGGCATCAAAATCAATGCCCTCATTTTGATAAGCGCGGTTAATTTCCGATAAAAAACTCTCGCTCAGTCGCCGTAAACGACTGCCCATTACAAGGTATCCCAGGCTTTGGTATAAATTCATGGTGCAATTTATATAAGTGCTTATATAAATCCAAATCTGATCACAGATTTAATATGATTATTTTGATTTCACGGAGTTTTTGATCACAGATTTAATGTGATTACTTTGATTTCACGGAGCCTGCTGCCAGGCTTACGTTTACAAATTCGTAAATCGTAACTCCTGATTCGTAAATCACAGCCCCCCTTTGCTGTGCTGTTTTCCCCATTTAATCATTTCATCAACAACCGGGGTAAGGGTATAACTGTAGGTAGTGAGTTTGTATTCGACAGAAACCGGGTGCCCGTCTGTAACAATGCGGATGATGAGTTTACTTGCTTCCAGGTCCTTTAGCTCTTTGGATAGTACCCGCGTGGTAATTTGCGGGATATTACGCTGTATATCCCTGAACCTGCTTTTACCGGCATACATCGACACTAATATCGGCAGTTTCCATTTACCATTTATGGCCTGCAGGGTGGTTTGCACATGCGCTATGCGGTTCAGGATATCATTGCTTTTTTCCTTCATATGTGGTATCCACTAAGCTATTGGTAGTAAATATATATCATAAAATTAATGATATCCATTTAATTTATTGTTATTAATTAATTACCAGTGAGTTAAAATAATCATCTTTGCCCTGCAGGCTTTTGTCATCACGCGATAAAACCGTAAGGCCGTACATTTTACTGTCAATAATAACATCGAACGTAAAGAATTTTATTTTTTTTTCGGTAGTCCCGCCTTCAATGTGGTAGCAGTAATAACCATTCCATTTATCGATCTTTACATCACCGAGAGATAAGCCTGGTAATTCTTTTAACATGCCGGTTTTTATACCATTGGCAAATTCCTGGGTGGGTGCATAAGCGGCAACCTGTGCCGAATCAATGCCTGCAACTTTTATAAAATCAACAACAGCTATAAGGAAATAACTACTGTCTTTATCCATCGCCATTTTGGTGTGTTCATCAATCGGCTTGGGTTCGGCCGGCATTTTGACTGATAATTTGTTATCGATCTTATAATTTACCCAGGCGCTTTGGCCATGTGCAAGGTTTATCATCAAAATTGCTGCAACAAATAACAGAACTATTTTTTTCATTGATTTAAAGGAACTTAGGTAATCCTTGCTAAATATGAAAATAAAATCTCTATAAATTACTGACCGTAATTATTTTATCTATAATTTTATGCAAATAAACCTATAATCCATCCTATGGAAACCTTAACCCCCACACCTCAACACGCGGAGCTTACGCTAAAAGTGGACTGTATCAGCCCATTTGAAAACATTGCACTAGCATTTTCAGGCGGCGGCTTTCGTGCCGCCTCATTTGGCATGGGCGTCATTTCTTACCTCAACAAAGTTGAATTTAACGGCGATGACGACCCGCTTAAAGGCAATGTGCTATTAAACCAGGTGACTTATATGTCGTCGGCATCCGGCGGAACTATCCCGACAACTTTATATGCGTTGTATAATGCGCAGGGTAAATCATTTAAGGATTTTTATGTCAAGCTGTTCGAATGCTTAACCGGCGATTTCCTGCTGCAAAACGCGCTCGAGATACTTTCAGATCAAAAAAGATGGCGCAACCGCCCCGACAAAAGCCGCAATATTATCAATGCTTTTTCGATGGCTTATGATGAATATATTTTTGAAGGCGCAACACTCCACTCCCTTTTTTATAATAATGAAACCGGCCACCTGCAGGAAGTTTGCTTTAATACCACCGAGTTTTATACAGGCCTATCTTTCAGGCAGGACCGTAAAATGGTAGCAGACACTTCGGCAGACCCTTATTTTAAATTTGGTAACGAAAATATTTTCCTTAGCCAGCTGGTTGCCGGAAAATATAAAATAGGGGATGTGCTTGCTGCTTCGTCTTGTTTCCCGGCGGGATTTGAGCCAATTGTATTCCCCGAAGATTTTACGCACGAAGGTTTAACCGAAGATGAACTGAAAAGCGGGCTCACAATGATTCCGCAAACAGGGGATAAACAGGAATCGGCGTTTATAGCCGAAAAAAACGTCGGTTTTATGGACGGCGGCATTACAGATAACCAGGGCCTGCAAAGTATGATGTATGCCGATGGCCGCAGGCAAAGGCACGAAACTACCTTTAAACCCTTCGACCTGATGCTGGTGAATGATGTTGGAAGTTATTTTATTAAGCCTTACGTTAACCCGCCGCAGCCTAAGCATAGCGGCATCAGTCTGGGGGGCTTAAACTGGATAGCTACACTCTTCTTTTTGGTAGCAGCAGGCTGTATCGGGTATGGGTTTTATTGCCATTTGGTTTGGATGGGAATGGTTGGTGGAATTTTAATTGTGCTGCCGGCCTTGTTTTTATGGGCGGTTTCCTCCTTAAAAAGTCAGATACTGGGCACGTCATCGCCCTTGTTAAAATCCTTTACCGAAAAGATCATCAGGTTACTGATCCATTATTTTACAAAAACACCCCTGGTAGTGCTGAAGCAAATGATGCAGGCAAGGGTAGAATCGGTGCTGCTGCTGAATATGAGTGTTTTTTTAAAGCGGATAAGGCAATTGCTTTATAATACCTTTTACGGATCGCCGCAATGGAAAAACCGTGGTAAAGGCAACCACATTTACGACCTGGCCTTTTCCAGCGATCTGTACCGCAAAAAGAACCCGCCGCCTGCGCCGTATTTAAACCCCAGCCGGGATATACAGATTGTTGCCCAAACTGCTTTTAACATGGGCACAACGCTTTGGTTTGATGAAAGCAATATGCACCAGCAGCATAGCATGGCCTGTATAATAGCCTGCGGGCAGTTTACCACCTGTTATAATTTGCTTACTTATATCGAAAGGCTTTTTACCACGCCATCGGCATATGATGCCGCTTACCTGGGCAGGTTAAACAGCCTTAAAGCGCAAATGGCAGCAGACTATGAACATTTTAAAACTGATCCCTTTTTTATGTATAACCAATATGGCCTGGACTACCAGATCAACAACTTTAAGCCATTAAGTGTGAAGGATATTCCTTTTCCTGAAAATTGGTAAGGGCAGGCTGATGCCAAGGCATTGGTAGCGTACCGGATGCTTTAGAATCCTGCAATGAGGAACGGTGAGCGATGGGGTGTCATGGTGAGGCACTCGAACCACGGTGCGGTGGGCTGATGTATGCCCGGTGGTAGATGGTGCCGTAAGCATGGCGTTAATGTATGGCGTATAGGCCTTTGCCCGCTATGGTTCGAGTGCCTCACCATGACACCCTTTTTGCATTGTAATGTATCGCCGTATCACACGATACCGCAGTACAACAATACAGCAATTTTGCTAACTATGCTTCTCCCCGTATCCTGAAAACCATCCCCTCCATATCTTTACTGATCCTTAACTGGCAGGCCAGGCGGCTGTCGTAGCCGGCATCGGGCAGGGTATCCAGCATGTCCAGTTCTGTTGATGTGGCATGGAAATATTTTTCGGGTCCTTCCAGCACCTGGACGTGGCAGGTAGCGCAAAGGGCCATACCGCCGCAGGTAGCAAGTACATGATGGTCCGATGCTTTTAAAATTTCCATCAGGCTGAGACTGATGTCTTCGGGAATTTCAACCGGCCGTCGGCTCCCGTCGCGGTCCTCTATGGTTATATTAATCATTTTTTTGAGTTGAGGTAAAAGGTCAAAGGTGAAAGGCAAAAGGTGCGGCCGTTTAAACCTTTCACCTTTATCCTTTCGCCTTTAACCCGCTTAAAAAGCAGTAACACCGTAAACGGTAGTATATTTGAAACTTAATTTCTGGTCGGGGTAAACATGTTTAAAGGCGCTTTGTGCCATCAATGCGGCTTCATGGAAACCACAGAGGATCAGTTTTAATTTGCCGGGATAAATATTGATATCGCCAATGGCATAAACGCCTTTTACATTGGTGCTGTAGTCCACCGTATCCACCATAATAGCCGATTTATCTACATTCAAACCCCATTCAGCAATCGGGCCGAGTTTTGGGGTGAGGCCGAACAGTGGGATCAAATGATCAGCTTCAATCACAGTCGTCTCGTTATCCCTGCCGATCACTTCAACCTGCTGCAAATGCCCGTTGCCTTTGATAGCGTTGATATGGGATTGCAATATGAGGTTGATCTTCCCTTCAGTAGCCAGCTCAAAAACTTTTTCAGCAGAGTCTGGCGCGCCGCGGAAGGTATCGCCCCTGTGGATCAGTGTTACTTCTTCGGCAATATCAGCCAAAAATATGGTCCAGTCAAGGGCTGAATCGCCGCCGCCGGCCAATACTACTTTGCGGCCACGGTAGGCTTCAGGGTTTTTTACCATGTAGGATACGCCTTTACCTTCAAATTGCTCCAACCCATCAATTACAGGTTTACGCGGTTCGAAGCAGCCCAGGCCACCGGCTATTACCACCACTTTGCTGTGTACTTCGGTATCGTCGCTGGTGCGGGTAACAAAGGATCCGTCCTCCAGCTGAAAAAGTTCGTTAACACGCTCACCTAATGAAAAGCCGGGGTGAAACGGTTCTATCTGTTCCATCAAACCATCCACCAGTTGCTGGGCGTTGATGGTTGGGAAACCCGGAATATCATAAATAGGTTTTTGGGGATATATTTCTGAAAGCTGCCCGCCAACTTGTGGCAGTACATCAATCAGGTGGCAGCGCATTTTTAACAGGCCTGCTTCAAAAACAGCGAATAAACCGACGGGCCCGGCGCCTATGATGCAAATATCAGTAGTAATTGTTTTCATCTGGTTGTTTCAATTAACAACTAAAGGTCAGTGTTATTATAACATAAAACTAATGATAAATAGTAATCAGCGATTACTTTAAGTTATAGTTGGCAAGGCAGAAACGCTTGAAAAGCTCAATGAGTTTGGTGTTTTTACCCTGGAGCTGGATAAACTGGAAGGTGCGGAAAATATCGAGTCCTTTGATATCAATGATGGTTAGCTCATTATACTTTAACTCGCTGATAACGGATTGTATGGAAAGAAAGGTTGCTGTTTCGGAGTATAGCAGGTATTGTTTAATGGCGATACTGCTTTCCAGCTGTATCTCTATCTGCAAATTTTTTGGGTTGATGCCGATGTTGGCGAGGGCGTTAAATATAACATCAAGTGTACCCGAGCCGGCTTCGCGCAATACCAGGGGGATGTTGAGCAATTGTTTTGGGGTGATCTCGGCTTTTTTTGAAAGTTGGTTATTGGCTTTTGTTACCAGCACGATCTCATCTTTAGCAAAGGGCGCGTAGGCGATCTGCGGGTAATGGGCAGCCCCTTCAACTATGGCGATGTCAATTTTTTCGGCCAGCACCTGCTGGGTAATTACATCGGTATTGGCCTGTGTAAACGTAAAGTGAACGGCAGGGTATGTTTTTTTAAACAAGGCGAGTAGTTTGGGCAGGATGGTTTGCGCTACTGTTGTACTTGCACCAATGTGTAAAGTGCCTGCTTCCATGTTATTCAGCTGGGCCAGCTCGGTTTCCAGTTCGGTATAAGTTTGAAAAATCTTTTCGGCATACTGGGTTAAAATCTTCCCGGCGGTGGTTAAAACGATGCTGTTGCCGTTGCGCATAAACAATTGCACATTCAGCTGATGTTCCAACTCTTTAATATGCTTGGTAACCGCCGGCTGGGTAATAAACAATTCAGCAGCCGCTTTAGTAAAGCTCAGCCTCTGTGCAACCGTGTAAAATACTTTCAGGCGGAAATCGAATATCATTGGTGCTAAGGTAAGCGGAAAAGCTGAAAGCAGAAAGGCGAAAGCTTAAAGGTAGAATGAAAGCAGCAACTAAACCACTCAAGCTTTATGCATTAACCTTTCGCCTTTTACCTCTTCCTCGCGGTAGCAACAATTACAATACCTCCAATTAACAATATTCCCCCAAGGTAGGGTGGCCAGTTTACTGTTTTTTCTCTATCTGCACTTATTTGGATAGGGCCGGCATCAACAACTTTTTCTTTTTTGGTGTAGGTAAAGCCGGTCCATATGATCATTACTGCTCCGATGATGATTAATGCTATCCCGATGGTCCTGTTCATTTTTAATATTTTTATTACAGAATAAATAAAAACAGAATTTTGTTTTGACCATCATCGAATAAAAAAGCCGCCACGGGAAAATCCCGCGGCGGCAAACCAAACGATTTATTAATCAGATTGTGCTATCTGGCATCTTGCTGCCACAAGCCGGTTACTTTGCTCACTTCCTGGTAATTATTTAAATTAACATGATGTGCAAGCATAAATATGCCGGCTTCGCCCAAAATAGTAACCACTTTAAACTGTCGTGTCTCGTCATTATAAGTGCTTAACGTAGGCAGGGTAGCTGTAGGGTCTGTCTGAATAAAGAAATAATGTAAAGTTACCTGGCCCATTGCCGGTACAAATTCATAGTTATAGGTATATCCAAACGAGGAGTCGAACTGGTACGGCAAAGGCTCCCATTGGTTTGGATTGTTTATCGGGCTCGGCGTAAAGTATACTAACACCATACCATTATTCAATACGTCGGCATTGATTTTTGCATTCGGGCGTACATAATACCTGGTAAAATATTCGGTATAGCTGCCGGGGCTTGTTTCATAAACATACTGCGAGTTCCACAACCAATCGCTGCCCTTCAAGGTAAATACATCTGAAAATACATTTGCATTTTTTCCTGTCGGCCCGGTTGGTCCGGGGTTTCCCGGAGCGCCTGCGGGCCCTTTTAGTGTAACCGGGATGCCCCAGCCTGATGCAGTTTTAGGGCCATATAAAAATGCCGTTACCCTGTCAAGGTAATAGTCGCCAAGGGCGCCGGTTGTAGCAGCCGGTGCTACGCCTCCGGCATAAATTTTACTTCCGGCGGCGCCTTTCGGCCCGGTGTTGCCCGGAGCGCCGGTGTTACCTTTTAACGATAATCCGCTCCCCCAGCCCGAAGCCGTTTTGGGTCCGTATATGGTGCCGTTAAGCAGGTCGAGATAGTAAGCGCCAACCGTGCCATAGCTTGCAGCAGGTACGGTTGTGCCTCCATAAAGTACATACCCGGCCGCCGAGGTCAGCATAGTGATGATCGATGGCGAATTTGTAGCTGCTATGTCCTGCGGGATAACTTTTGTGTCTTTGTGACAAGAGGAAAAAATTATCGCAGCAGAAAATAAAGTGTAAATATTGAATATAAGCCGTTTCATAATGTCATTTTTTTGGTGAATAAATGTTAAATGGAATATATTCTGTTATTTCTGTTCCCGGATGTCCTGTTGCCATAAGCCCGTTATCCTGCTCACCTCCTGGTAATTATTAAAATTGACATGATTTGCCACTGCCGATTTAAATGCCCTACCGGTTATCGTTATAATTTTAAACTTGCGGGTTTCATCATTATAAGTACTTAATGTAGGCAGGGTAGATGTAGGGTCTGTCTGGATAAAGAAATAATGGAGTGTTACCTGTCCGACTGCTGTAACATACACATAGTTATCCGTAAATCCGAACGAGGAATCGAACTGGTATGGCAGCGGCGCCCATTGATAAGGATTGTTTAAAGGGCTTGGGGTGAAATATACCATAACCAAGCCTGTATCAAGCACTCCGGTAGTAACTGAGCTGTTATGGCGAACGTAATACCTTGTAAAATATTCGGTATAACTGCCGGGGCTTGTTTCGTAAACATACACCGAATTCCAAAGCCAATCACTTCCTTTAACAGTAAAAGTATCAACCTTTATATTGGTGGCTCCTCCCGGAGGGCCTTGAGGGCCAACCGGGCCTTTCGGACCAGTCGGGCCGGTAAGGCTCACCGGTACAGGCCAGCCTGTAGCGATTTTAGGACCGTAAAGTAGAAAATTTTGGGTGTCGAGGTAGTAGTCGCCAATTACGCCGGTAGTTGCTGAAGGCATACCTGTGCCGCTGTAGATCTGGCTTCCGGGAGTGCCTGGCGCACCGGTGGCCCCTGTAGAGCCTGTTGGCCCTTTAAGGGAATATCCTCTTCCCCAGGATGTCGCTGTTTTGGGGCCGTAAACATACCCGTTTGTAACGTCAAGGAAATAATCGCCAACTGCCCCTACAGCAAGCGTAGGTAGAATGTTACCGATATAGAGGATGCTGCCTGAAACTGTAACCAGCTGGGTAATATAGGAGCTGTTGCTGATTTTGGCAGTATTTGCGGGATTAACACTGCTGTTTTTATTGCATGAGGCAATAATGGTAGCAGCAAATAGAAAGATTAGAAGGTAAAGTGTTAGCCGTTTCATGATTTTTTGATTATTGGTTTTTAATTTTTTTTCGGGTGATTTTTTCCTGCTCATTTATATGTTGTTTTAATAAGATCACGAGCCTGGAAGTAACCCTATTGCCGTTATTTATATTATTAATATTCAGTAATTTATTTAGGTCAAAAGTACCCGGTATGAAATGGCCCGCAAAGCCGTTTATATCACATATTCATATGGTTTTTTTGACCGTATTCTGGTATTGTTAATTATTAAGTTAAAAAAAGCCGATACGGAGACCCCGTACCGGCAAACCAAACTAACTAACTGTATCTCTTACGTTTGATTAAGCGGTGGCCGGTTACCTAAAATATATACTTCTAAATTACCGGCATCTCCCGGGCCTCAATTATTTAATTGCTTTATCCTGTAAAGCTACAATGTGCATAAGTGGCTGTCAATCACTGTTTATAGTGATTTTTATATTAATTATTATACTGAATTAATAGCTTATTAAATATTGATGTAAAGAAACGGCGTATTTAAAAAGGGGGCAAGCGTAATACTACCTGAATATAGTGCGGGAATTACCCGATATTTTGACTTAAGGCTATTGGAAAGCAGGTGTTGATGGATGAAATGCTTTAGGCTGAATTAAATTGATAGAATGGAGTTTTATTTTGGTATTACAGTCCCCTTATTACCGAAATTACAATTCTGTAGCCGTCCGGATCCTCAAAAGTGATCCCGTTCTTTTCCCAATAAGGGTTTTGCGGTTTAACATGTTTTACGTTATTGATGATGAACCTTTTTTTGATCTCGGCAAATTCGGCCAGGGATGCAGCATAAAAAACCAGCAGATCGTCATCATCCGGGTTGTGTTCTGGCTGTTTGTCCGACATTGTAAACTCCATGTGCCAGCTTTCGCCCGGTAAACCCATAAATACGCCGTTGTAGTGGTGATGGTCCTTAAAGTCGCCCAATACTTTCAGGCCCAAAATGCGGCCGTAAAAATCCATAATGCGGTTTAAGTCTGTAGTATGCCTGGCGATCCTGAATTTCATTTATATAATTATCAAAGCTAAACCATATCCTGGTATGTAAAAGTTAAATCGTTTTTTTTATATCAACCCTGCTAATTTAATTAAACTGTTATGGCTGAACAATAGTTCAAATAGTATTGCCAAATATATTAAGGCTAATAGGGTGTTGTTTGTCGTTAAAAAAGTATTGGCTACCTTTGCCTTAGGGTTTTTCAAACACCTAACAAACTGATTTGATAAAATTTCCGTATTTATATCATATTAAACAAAGCCGGGTTACAGCTGATGGATGCAGGAAAGTATATTGAAAGCGGTGTTTTAGAGGAATATTGCCTGGGCTTGCTGGGTGAGGAGGAAGAGGCTTATCTTATCCAAATGGCGATGCTTTATCCCGAAATTAAAGCGGAGTTGACAGCGATAGAAAACGCCATGGAGAAACTGGCGAAAGTAATTGCTGTTGAACCCAGCCCTTTAGTTAAACAAAAAGTACTTTCGGCACTTGGATTTGAAGATTCCGGGATGCTAAATATTGACGATCTCCCGGTAATCCGTCATGCCGGCGACCCCGAACCCTGGATACGCTTATTTACTCACTTAATTCCTGATGAGCCGGCAGAAGATTTTGTAAGCCACCTGATAAGAGATGATGAAGACGTTCAGCAAATGCTGGTGATCAGCAAAGCCAATGTTCCCGAAGAAGAACACGGCGATATGCTGGAAAGCTTTTTTATTTTGCAGGGGCGCTGCGAATGTACTATCGGCGAAGACTTTTATGCTTTGGGTCCGGGCGATTTTGTGGAGATCCCTTTACATAAGAAGCACGATATAAAATTGGTAACACCCCATGTTACCGCTGTTTTGCAGTACAGGTTTGTATAAAAAGCCTTTAAAACCTAAAATGCCTTAACCCCCTTTGGATTTATTTTGAGGATATTGCCTTTGGCATCAAAATTCAAACTATCCAAACAAAGTTCTCTTAGTACATAATCTTTTTTTTGTGGATGGATGCGGTGATACAGGATGTAACATTGTTTGTTTACTTTAAAAACAGTGTGATGACCGGGCCCGTAAGTACTGCTATCTGCTGAGGTGGAAAGAATGGGATCATATATTCCTTCTGTCCATGGGCCAAAAGGGGTCTTCCCGGTTGAATAGCGAACCTGGTAGGTGGCGTCTATCGCTTTTCCCTGGGAGTACATCAGGTAATAGATCCCGTTTCGTTTTACCACATGCGGCGCTTCAAAATAGTGGGGCGGGGTAATGTCCCGCGGTGCGCCATCAAAGGTCACCATATCTTTTTTCAGTTTAACTGCCATACAATGCCCTTTTATCCAATTAAATCCCGAACCCCAGTACAGGTAGGTCTGCCCATCGTCATCAATAAAACAATCCGGGTCGATATTATGAACAGCGGGGTAATCTTTAGCGGTGACTAATGGGGTATTATCAGCTTTTGCATTACGCCATGGGCCCAATGGGTGTTCACTTACACCGGCCCAAACTTCGCTGCCAACAGCTACATACATGTAGAACAAACCGTTAACTTTTCTGATAGATGGCGCCCAAACCATTGACCCGTTAGATGTTGGACTGGTGCAGGCTTTTTTGGTGGGCCAGTTGATATGTTTTTGTGTGAAAGTTTTGAAGTCTTTGGTTTCCAAAACACCAAGCTCGTCAGCGCCCCAGGGGTCGATGGTAGCGTAAATATACCAGTTGCCGTTATCCTTAATAATAGTTGGGTCGGCGAAATAGCCCGGTACAATAGGGTTTTTAATGAAATTTTGTTGAGCGGCTGATCTTAAATTTATGCCTGATACCAATATGGTCAACAATATAATTGACAACGACCCTTTAAACTTGAAAATTTTGCTCGACATATGACTATCTCTATAATAAAAATGTAAATATAACGGTTAATTTAAAATACCCGGTTGAAGTTGAAGTGAACTCAGGGAAATCGCTTTTAAGTATACAAGCCGTAAATAAAATAATGTATCGATGGTAACTGTATTTATAAAATAGCAAACTTGATGGTGATTACCGTATAGCGATGGATTTGAAACCCGTCGCTATGGAAAAAGCCACCTTTAAATTCTAAAAGCGATTTCCCAAAAGGGAATTGATTTTTTGTACCGGAATATTACAAATTGCTATCTAAAACTTACCTTGGTAGATTAATATAATCTGCATTGAAATAAGCTATGAAGAACATGTTAAAAATCGCTACGGCTCAATTTGAACACAAAAGCGGCGATAAAGAAGCCAACCTGGAAACTATCCGCCGGCTTGCAGCAAAAGCCGCCGGCGAAGGGGCTGATGTAATTGCTTTTCATGAATGCTCAATTACCGGATATTCATTTGCGCTTAACTTTTCGCTGCAGCAAATGCTCGACCTGGCAGAGTTTATCCCGGACGGCCCATCAATTAAAAAGTTAACCGAAATTGCTGCAGAATATAACATCGTAGTATTGGCGGGGCTTTTTGAGAAGGATGCCGGTAATAAAATTTACAAGCCCTACGTTTGTGTGGATAAAAACGGGCTGGTTGCCAAATATCGTAAGCTGCACCCATTCATCAATAAGCATATCACCCCCGGAAATGAATATGTTGTGTTTGATCTCTATGGATGGAAATGCGGGATATTAATTTGCTATGATAATAACGTTATTGAAAATGTAAGGGCAACAGCTTTGCTGGGCGCCGAGATTATTTTTATGCCGCATGTTACCATGTGCACCCCATCAACCCGGCCAGGAGCTGGGTTTGTTGACCCTGAGTTATGGGACAACAGGGTGGCCGACCCGACCTCACTTCGGCAGGAGTTTGACGGCCCGAAGGGAAGGGAGTGGCTGATGAAATGGCTGCCCGCACGGGCCTACGATAATGCTGTTTATGCAGTTTTTGCTAACGCGATAGGCATGGATGGCGAGCAACTGAAAAACGGATGCTCGATGATCATCGACCCTTATGGCGATATCATTGCTGAATGCCGCGAACTGGATAACGATATCGCGATAGCTACACTTACACCCGATAAACTGCAACTGGCAGGCGGGTACCGCTACCGTAAAGCCAGGCGTGCGGATTTATACAAAGACATTATAGGGAAAGACCATGTACCGGAACAAAAAGTGGTCTGGCTTAATAAAAACAACTAAATATAAGATCACCACTAACAGCGGCGGGAAATACTAAGCATTTTTCTTCTTTGTAAAAAATCAGATAGAAAGCCCCTTTCCTGTAAAAATAATTGTCATTAATACATTTTAAATTATACCTTTAACGTGCCAATTCAAACTGTTATGTTATACCATATGCACTCCATGCTTTTCCACGGCCTTAAACGTTGCGGGCTATTAGTTTTTTTAGTGTTATTTACTGCCGGAGCGCTGTTTGCCCAGCAAAACCGTTGGAAGCCAAAACCTCCTGGTGTACCTTCCGAAATTCAGGTAACTCCCTACAAAACTACCATGATCGCCAATGGTAAGGATGAGGCCCTTATCAACATAAAAATTATTGACAGCAAGGGTGATAGCCTTGCAAATGCGCAAATCCCGGTGGTATTGCACTTAAGCGGCGACGCAAAAATTGTAAACATCATGGATGCAGGCGATTTCGCTGCTATACCGCATACTGATACTACCTGGCAAATAAATCTGCATGGCAGCTGCCGGTTGATCTTACGTGCCGGAACAACGCTCAGTAGAATTAAACTGGAAGCAAAAGCTGATAGTTTATACACCGGTTCAACAGAGATTCATACGGTGCAACTGGGGATAGCGCACGTGGTTACCCACGATAAATACAAACCCAAAAAAATAAGCGGTAAAATATTGGGTGCGGATATTTCCTTTTTACCGCAACTGGAAAGCCGGGGTATGAAATTTGCTGACGAAGGTGTTCAGCGTGACGCTATGGAGATTATGAAAGCGCATGGGTTTAACTACATCCGGCTGCGGATATTTGTGGACCCGGCACAGCCCAAAGGTTATTCGCCGGTGAAGGGTTTTTGCGGCCTGGAGCAAACGAAGCAAATGGCCAAACGCATCAAAACGGCCGGTATGAAGTTTTTACTCGATTTTCATTACAGCGATTACTGGGCCGATCCGCAACAGCAAAACAAACCTGCCGCCTGGGTTGGCGAAGATTTCCCGGCATTGAAAACATCACTTTATAACTATACAGTTGATGTTATGCAGCAGTTAAAAGACCAGGGAACAACGCCGGATATGGTACAGGTAGGTAATGAAATTAACCACGGCATGATATGGCCCGATGGTGCCATTGGTAGCCTTGACAGCCTGGCGCAGCTGATATACGAAGGCGTGAAGGGAGTAAAGCAAGTTAGCCCCGAAACCATTATTATGCTCCATATTGCGCTGGGCGGTCAAAATGCCGAAGCCAGGTTCTTTTTAGATAATATGAAAGAGCGCAACGTACCTTTTGATGTGATAGGTTTATCTTATTATCCGAAATGGCACGGCACTCCTGCCGACCTGAAATATAACATGGCCGACCTGGCCAAAAGGTATCCGCAGCAGGTAATGGTGGCTGAATATTCGCAGCTAAAACGCGAAGTGAACGATATTGCTTTTAATGTGCCCAATGGAAAAGCGGTGGGTTCTTTTATTTGGGAACCGAAAAGCACCTGGGAAGGCATCTTTGACAAGGATGGCAAAGCCAATGATTATTTAGATGTGGTTTACCCGGAGATAGCAGGGAAGTATCTGAACCACTGATTTAAATGATTTTTTTGATTTAGCTTAATAATTAAGATTTACGAAGTTTCCCCCACATTACCGGTTTTTCGCCGGTTACTTTTTCCATCAGGCTGATAAGGGTATAACAATTATCGCGCACCTATTCATCGGGGAGGCCCGCTAAAAAGCTTTCTACTGGCACATCTGTCAGTTTGGTTTCGGCCATGGCAACTAACAAGCTTAAGCGTATTTTATATAGCGAATAACCAAATTTACTATTTGGTTGTAAATAAAAGTATTATTTAAATTGATTTTAATTGATCGATCCAAAAACCCTTTCGCTTTTTTAAAGGTTATATTTAAATAACACTAAAGCTATGAGACCCATCTGGAAAGGTTCACTTGGTTTTGGCCTGGTTAGTATCCCGGTTAAATTATACACAGCTGTTGAAAGCAGTTCGCTTGACTTTGATATGCT
The DNA here is from genome assembly GCF_903913935.1 of uncultured Mucilaginibacter sp. GTDB lineage: Bacteria > Bacteroidota > Bacteroidia > Sphingobacteriales > Sphingobacteriaceae > Mucilaginibacter. The sequence continues at coordinate 9,917 of NZ_CAIWNH010000244.1, read as the reverse complement.
GGATGGCCGCGACCATGCCCATATCCGTTACCAGCGCGTTAATGAAAATACACATAAAGAGGTGCCTTATGATCAGATTGTTAAAGGCTACAAACTAAATGACGACTATGTAATAGTAGACGATCAGGATTTTGAGGATGCAGCTCCAGAAAAAAGCAAGGTCATCGAGATTGAAAGTTTTGTGGACATAGCCGATGTTAACCCCATTTATTACGAAACTTCCTATTACGCCGAACCGGACACCAAAAACAATAAAGCCTATGCCTTACTGGTTGAGGCACTGGTGAAATCAAAGAAAGCGGGCCTGGCCAGGTTTGTATTGCGCACCACCGAATCGCTATGCATTGTACACCCGGTGGAACATGCGCTGGTAGTTACCCGGATTCGTTTTGCGCAGGAGATCCGCAGCATGGATGACCTGAACATAGCAAAAGACGTTGCAGTAAGCAAAAAGGAACTGGACGTCGGCACGGCCCTGATCAACCAATATGCCGAACATTTTGATGTTTCGAAATTTAAAGATGAATATAATGACGAGCTATTAAAGATCATTAAAGCCAAAGCAAAGGGGAAACGGGCAGCTGTTAAGAAAATGACGCCGCCCAAAGCTACCGGCGACGGCCTGTATGAACAACTGATGCAAAGCTTAAATAATAAAAAAGGAGCTTAATGTGAGTTTGCTTGATTATTTCAGAAAGCGTGATTTCAAAAAATCCGCCGAACCACAAAGCGGCAAAAGCAGAGCAAAAACTTTATCTTTCGTGGTACAGCGGCACCATGCTTCGCACCTGCATTATGACTTCAGACTGGAGCTTAATGGCGTACTGAAAAGCTGGGCCGTGCCAAAAGGCCCGTCGATGGATCCAAACGACAAACGCCTGGCCATGATGGTGGAAGATCACCCCTATGACTATCGCAACTTTGAAGGAATTATCCCAAACGGCAATTACGGTGCGGGAGTAGTTTTGATTTGGGATAAAGGCACCTATACCTCGCTTGCTGAAAACCGGGAAGACGATGTAAAAACACTGCGGGCCGGGCTAAAATCAGGTAATTTAAAATTCAGGCTAAAAGGCGAAATTTTAAAAGGGGAATTTGCCCTGGTAAAACTACATAACGCCGAAGATAATTCGTGGCTGATGATGAAGCATAAAGATGAATTTGCCCAAACGCCTTTTAACAGCGAAGACCTGGTACCCGAAAAGATAAAGGCGCTAAAAAACAACAAAGACGGGAAGGCAAAGACCTTGCTATCGTCAAAAAAATTAAAAGCCAAAAAAAACAGCCCCGAAGATAGCGATACTGACGCCGAGAAAGACGCTGAGCCGGCGGCAGGCAAACCTTATTTGCCAATGATGGCAAAGCTGGAGCCCAAAGTATTTGATAATACCGACTGGATATATGAACGCAAACTTGATGGTTACCGGGCCATTGGGTATACGGGAAGAAAAGCTCGTTTGATCTCGCGGAATAATATTGATTTCAGCAAGGACTATACCAAGATTGTGGATGAATTGAAGGGGGTTAAGCAAAAGGCCATTTTGGATGGGGAATTGGTTATTGAAGACAAAAGCGGTAAAAGCAGTTTCCAATATATTCAGCAATATGAGGGCGATACCCGTGAACTGAAGCTAAAGTATTGTGTTTTTGACCTGCTGAACCTTGATGGGTACGACCTGCGCAGCATGGAGCTGGTCAAGAGGAATGAATTGTTAAAATCTTTACTGAAGTTGATTGACTCGAAAAATATTTTTTATAATGAGCATATCGCAGAAAAGGGAACTGCTTATTTAGAAAAGGCAAAGAAAGAGGGCTGGGAAGGGATTATAGGTAAATACAGCTATAGTTATTACCTCAGCGGTAAACGTACTGACCAGTGGCTGAAGTTCAAACTCCAAAATTCGCAGGAGGCAATTATTTGCGGGTACACAGCCCCTGATGGTTCACGCAAGCATTTTGGCTCGTTGGTACTGGGGATTAAGCCCGGAGAGAAATTACAGTATATCGGCAATTGCGGCACCGGGTTTAGTGATGAAGGAATTAAGGAGCTTTATGAAAAAATGCACCCGCTGGAGACCGATCAAAAGCCATTTGACGAAAAAATTAGCCGGCGGAATAAAATAACCTGGATTGAGCCCAAATTGGTTTGCGAGGTATGGTATACTGAATGGACGGCTGATAAGCATCTGCGGCACCCGGTATTTAAAGGTTTAAGGATGGATAAAAAATCAGAAAAGGTAATTATGGAAACACCCGATACACAGCTGGCCGACGAAGAGGTTATCGTCATCGGTCGCAAAAATTTGAAAGTTACCCACCTGAATAAGGTTTTCTGGAAAGAAGAGGGGATAACCAAGGGGCAGCTAATCAATTATTACAGGGATATGGCGGAGTGGATAGTCCCTTATTTAAAGGATAAGCCCATATCCATGCGCCGCCAACCAAACGGGACCGCCGACCCTGGTTTTTTTCAAAAAGATACCGATACCGCTCAACTGCCTGATTTCATCAAAACCGAGGCGCTTTATTCGGAAAGTAATGATAAAAACATTCATTACATTATTGGGGATGATGCAGCAACGCTGTTGTATATGGTGAACTTAGGCTGCATCGAGATCAACCCATGGCTGAGTTCGTATAAAACTCCGGAAAATCCGGATTATATAGTTATTGATCTTGATCCGCATGATGTTCCATTTAGCTATGCTGTTGATGCGGCACTAAAAACGAAAGAAATTTTTGAACGCATGAAACTTGATGCTTTTATAAAAACTTCCGGGTCAAAAGGCCTGCACATTTATTGCTACCTGGGTGCTAAATACGACTATGATTTTGTAAAAATGTTTGCAGAATACGCAGCAAATTTGATACATGCCGAGCTGCCGGATACTACCAGTGTAGAGAGGAGCCCTGCAAAACGAAAAAATAAAGTTTATATCGATTTTTTGCAAAACCGCCGCGGTCAAACCATCGCCTGCCCTTACTCGGTAAGGCCAAAACCGGGTGCGACAGTATCAACCCCATTGCATTGGCACGAGGTAAACAATAACCTTAAACTTTCGGATTATACCATTTTTAATATAAAAGAGCGGGTAAGTAAAATTGATGATCCATGGAGGAAACTTACCCAAACAAAGGCAGACCTAAAAAAGGCGTTGGAGTTATTCAAGGAAGCTTGATCCGCACGCTGATAAAAAACAAAAAAAGGCTATTCAAATCAAATAGTCTTTTTTTGTGAAATGGCTGTACCCGCTCAGGTCGCTGTTGGTCTTCTGATCAGCCCAAGCACAATAGAAATAAGCGCGATGATCAGTAAAATGTGGATCAAGCCGCCAATGGCCATAAACAAAAATCCGATGGCCCACAATATCACCAGGATAAAGGCCACGAGGTATAATATTGAGTTCATGATAGATGTGTTTTTTTAATGATTTATAGATATTAGCTATAATAACCAAAGCACCTAAAATGTTTTGTAGGACCAAAAAAACTTAGTCAACTTAATCAACCTAATCTAACCTAATCAACTCAATCAACCAACCAATCTACAACCCCAGCCATTTCTTCTGTACCACAACTTGTTGTGGCGTTGGGTTGGGAAGTGCTTCTACTTTAAAATTAACCTTGTTGTTCTTTAGCAGGGTAACCGGAAGTGTTAGTGGCAGGCCGTCGCGTAGCACAGTTACGGTAATTTTATCGCCCGGTTTTTTGTCGTTTAATATGGTGGCTACATCGGTCACTGGTGTCCCGTCGACTGCGGTAAGTTCGTCATTCACATTAATGCCGTCAATCCATGCCGCGCTTCCGCGAAGCACTGAAGAAATTATTTTTTTAGGATTGTTAGCGGCAAAGGTGATACCGAGCGTTGGATCATTGGTATTTGCCAGTTCGTCACTAACCTTGTAACCCGCATATCCCAGGTAGTGATTGTAATCAATAGGGGCAAGGCCGGTTACATATTTTGCATAAAAATCATCCAGGTTTTTGCCTGCAAATTTTTCAAGTCCCTTTTTAAATTCAACGTCTTTATACCCGCGTTTTTTACTTTTGTAATAGGTGTTGTACATGTATTTCATTACATCATTGAGGCAATATTTTCCTTTTGAATCATTGATGATCTCCAGGTCGAGCAGGGTAGCTACTTCCGCGCCTTTGTCGTAGTATGAAATAGTGGTATTGTTTGAATTTTCGTTCGGGCGGTAAGCTTTTATCCATGCATCATAGCTCGACTCGGCCAGCGGTTGAATTTTAGCGCCCGGCTGGTTTTCCATAACGCTCATCTCGGCGGCTACGGTGGTCAGGAAAATATCAGGTGTGATCAGGTTGGCATGTCGTAAAACCCGGTTTTGGTAATAAGCCGTAAAACCTTCAGCTATCCAAAGGTCAGTGGTGTAATTTTCATTATCATAGTCAAAAGGCCCAAGCACAATTGGGCGCAGGCGTTTTACATTCCATAAATGAAAATGTTCATGAGCAACAAGCCCTAAAAAGTTACGGTACCCGGTTTCAGTGGTGTAACTATCTCTTGAGGCACCTAACGTGGTAGAGCTTAAATGTTCTAAACCACCGCCCCCGCGGAGGTAATTATGCACAATAAAAATATAATGTTTGTTAGGGTTTTCGCCAAATACATTGGTTTCTGTTTCAATGATTTTCGCCATATCTGTTTTAAGGCGTTCTTTGTCATAATTTCCGCCGCCAACCATACAAACTTCATACTTTACCCCAGCAACATCGAAGCCGAAAATATCCTGGTTGCCAATTTCAATCGGTGAGTCGAATAAAATATCAAAATTGGGTGAATGACGTATAAACGGATCATTATTTACCATATCCAAACTGGTGGACACTTTTGCCCAGCCTTTGTACGGCACAATATGGATAGTTGATGGCAGGTGGAGCATTTTATCAGGGTAAATAAATATGCCCGTTGTTGAAAGGAATCCATGCGATGCATCAACAAAGCTGGTGCGTACCGAGATCTCAAAACAATAAACCCTGTATTTAACATTGATAGCCGATAACCCGGCAGTATTGATATGCCAGCAGCTTTTGCTGATTTTGGGTGATGCAATCGTTTTGCCATTTGTGGATACGCTGAAAGATTCGATGTTTTTCGCAAACTCCCGCACCAGGTACGACCCGGGTGTCCATACCGGCATTTTAAGGTCAAGGCTGTTTTGGTGCAAGCCCGAAATATTCATTTCAATATCTGCGTAGTGCGCCTGAGCCTCAGGGAAAGTTACGGTATAGGAAATATGGGCAGTCCCCGTTGATTTGGTTGCCTTACTTGTATTAACATCCATAAAAAATAGCATTATTAATAAAACGGGTGCTAACTTAATTGTTTTCATTGAGATGAGCAGGTTTTGAAACCCGGTAAGCCGGGAATAATTTATCAAACAGTTGATTATTTAGTTTACGTTGTCAATAGAGGGCAATTTATAAAAAATTTGGTGTCTGGGCCCTGATTGGTTTGTAAAATACCTGACACAATGGGGGCTGGTTGATTAGGTTGACTAAGTGAGTAGTTGATTGCGTTTGGCCGTCAAACATCACCAATTTTGGTCGGCTAAAAATCGGTGTAATCACAAAACAATCGGTGTAATCCGGGTAAAAAAATAAAAAGCAGTACAGAATTTTTTAAATTGACTGAAAAAGCTATTTTTGAACTCAATGGCTAACCGATTTAAAAACTGTTTGTTGATCGACGACAATTACATCGATAATTTTGTTACGAGTAAAATTTTGGAAGCCAGCAACTTCGCCGACAATGTTACCGTTGTGCGTTCGGCACATGAGGCGATAAGCGCTTTAAACGATGGGACAGTCAAACCCGATGTCATTTTTCTGGATGTAAGGATGCCTGGTATGGGCGGATTTGAATTTTTAGAAGACTACGACAAAATAAATATCGACAAAACGGGCATCAAAATATTTATGCTTTCATCATCCCTTGACCCGCTGGATATGCGGAAATCAACCGATAACAAATATATCACCCAGTTTATTCATAAACCACTTACTCAAAAAGCACTCGAAGAACTTAGCCAATGATCCTGGTAGCTGATAGCGGGTCGTCAAAAACAGACTGGTTGCTTAAACTTTCAACGGGCGAAGTAAAGCAATTTAGAACATCCGGGCTTAATCCCTATTTTTTAACCGAAAAAGAGATCGTAAAAATATTGCAGGAGCAGGCAGCTGATATGATTGTCTATGCGCCTCAGATCAGGGAAATATATTTTTTTGGAGCGGGTTGCTCCAGCCCGGACAGGCATGAAATCGTTTCCAACGCGCTCAGCCAGTTGTTTAATAAATCCTATGTCAGTGTTGATAGCGACCTTCTAGGCAGCGCCTACGCAACGTGCGGGGCCGAAAAAGGCCTTTGCTGCGTTTTAGGCACTGGTTCAAACATTTCGTACTTTGATGGGGCCGAGATCCATTCCGGTCAGCATGGTTTGGGTTTTGTTTTGGGCGACGAGGGGTCCGGCTCGTGGTTTGGCAAGGCTTTGATCACCGATTTTTTATACGGCAATATGCCGCCGGATATCAGTGAAAAATTTGATGAAGATTACCAAATTACAAAAGAAATTGTGATCAGGAATGTTTATCAAACGCCCAATCCAAATTCTTACCTCGCCGCATTCAGCAAGTTTTTAACAAAAATACGCAGTACCGATTATGGCCAGAACCTCTTGCACAAGGGTATGATTGAATTTATTGAGACCAACATAAAATGGTACCCTCAATACTATAAATTTAAATGCCATTTTGTGGGTTCGATTGCTTTTGTCTTTTCGGATGAGCTAAAAGCTGCCTGTAAAGTGAACGGCGTACATGTTGGTAAGATCATCCGCCAGCCAATACATGATCTGATGGAATTTATTTTGAGCAGGGAAGCCTTGTAATTTCGGATTTCGGAATGTCGATTTCGGAATGTCGATTTCGGAATTATTTAGTGATTATTTTCTTTGCAACAATAAATACTATCCCCAATAACGCCAGCAGGGTTCCAATTTTGGCCAGGTAATCGCCATAGTGTACATAAAAGGTAATATCTGAGTTCAGGTTAATGTTTTGTTTAATGGCGGTTCGTACCCACCATTTGGTTTGTTGTACCACATCGCCACGCTGGTTAATAAATGCTGAAATGCCGGTATTGGCAGATCGGCAAACCCACCTGCGGGTTTCAATGGCGCGGAGTTTGGCATAATCCAAATGCTGATCTTTGCCCGGCGTATCTTCCCACCAGCCATCGTTGGTGATAATAGCAATAAATTGCGAACCTTTTTTTACCGATTCAGCTATCCATCCGCCCCAAAGCGTTTCGTAACAAATTGCCGGCGTAACGCCAATGCCACTTTGCGCATAAAAAACCCCCGGATCTTTTTGGCCGGCATAGCTACCCGTTGCCCCGCCCAAATGTGCAAAAACAGGTTTTAAAAATGCCAATGCGGATGGAAAAGGTAAAGCCTCCACACCCGGAACCAGTTTGGATTTATGATAGATTTGTACCTCGGCCGAGTTTTCAATGTTTATAGCGGTGTTGAAACTATCAGAATATATATTATGCTCTTCGTCGTAAGTTGCTGTTGGTGTGGCCTGGTTATTATAGATCTTATAGGTTTCGGCGCCGGTTAATAAATTGCCGTTTTTATACTTATTTAAAAAATGCTGCGCTTGCTGAAAAAAGATATTGGTGCGGATATTATCCTCGTTGATCTCGTCCGCGATGGCTGTTTCCGGCCAGATGAAAAACTCTGTGTTTGCCTGTCCCAGCGAATCGGAAATATGGGTTAATATACTCAATTGCAATGATGCAGGCATTGTTGATTCCTTTGCATAGGGATCTATATTGGGTTGTGCCACTACAATATTTGAGGGGTTGTTTTGCTCCTGGTAATTATAATACGTGAACAATGAGTAGCTTATCGGTAGTATTAAAACCAAAACAAATACGGTGATCAGTTTTAATCTTGCGAATTTGTTTTGCCCCTCTTTTAGTCCGGTGTAAACTAAAAACAATAGTATGTTTATCGTCCAGATCCAAAGCGTTCCGCCATACACCCCGGTATATTCATACCATTGCACCCATTGGTGAGATACCGCCAAACCATTACCCAATGTCATCCAGGGGAATTTAAGATCCCAGCTTTGATTCAGGTATTCGTAAGCTATCCAAAAACAAATCAATCCAAATAAACTGAAGTTTCGGTTTGTTATTAACCGCAACCGATAATACAGCCAGCACGCGGTCGCCATTAAAAGTGGACCTAAGGAGTAGGGGATGAAAGAAACAGGTACGGCTACCACCTCACCAATTACTTTTAAAGAATTGTAAACCCAAAAAATGGATAGAATGTTCCAAACAAAAAAGCCGATAAAAGCGGTTCCGAATATTTTTTTTCCTTTTTTGCCTGTATTGGATTGAATGATATTTTCAATGGCAACCAGCATCGGCACTAATCCAACAAATAATAAAAAAGTAGTATAATGCGTAGGCGGCCAGGCTATCCAAAGCAGTAAACCGGAAAGCGTGGCTAACAGTATGTTTTTTTTCATTGAAATAATATCCCGTGGAAACGCTGCAAATGACGCAATTATTTTTTAATTGTTTATCAAAGGTGTACTTACTGCTTTTTAAATTTTTCTGAATTGAACGATCCTGATTTTCCTTTTGGTATGGATAACGAATTCCAATCAGCCCCGTCGATCATTTTCCCGATAAAAACGATCTGCCCAACATGATAAGGATAGTGTGCTAATTGCCGGTTTATGGCATCCACCACGCTATGGCGCTCATTGCGGATATAAATATCTTTATCCCAGTCATCTTCGCCGATTGAATTTAAGGCGTTGAACAGGCAATCCCATCCTTTATTCCATTGTATTAGCAATTCAGCGCGGTTAGTGATCACTGTTTCAAACTCGGCATCCCGGTTTCGCCAGTCTTTTTCGCCATCGCTGGTTAAAAAATCTGTCCAGCGCGAAAGCATATTGCCGGCCAGGTGCTGAACGATCATGGCGATGCTGTTGCTTTCCTCATTATATTGCCAAAACAAGCCTTCGTCATTCACCTGCCCGAGGGTTTGTTCGGCAAGTGTTTTGTAATATTCAAAGCGTTTGATCACGCTGGTTAAATAAGTTTTCATAAAAGCCTCACCTAAATCCTCTCCAAAGGAGAGGACTTTAAAGATTTGTTTCAAAAATATCTCGTAACAATCTACGCTGTTTTTAAGCCCTCTCCTTTGGAGATGGTTGGGTGAGGCCGCCCACACAAATCACAAACTCCCCCTTCAAAGGATGTGTTTCAAAATAAGTTTTTACTTCAGTAACGGTTCCTCTGACGGTCTCTTCAAACATTTTTGTCAGTTCACGCGAAACGGAGATCTGTCTTTCGGCGCCGAAATAAGTAGCCATTTCATCCAGCGTTTTTAATAACCGGTGCGGCGACTCATATAATATGATGGTGCGTTCTTCAGTTGCTAAAGTTTTATAGCGGGTTTGGCGCCCTTTTTTTAAAGGTAAAAATCCTTCAAAACAAAAGCGGTCGGTAGGAAATCCGGAGTTGACAAGAGCGGGGACAAACGCCGTCGCACCGGGCAGGCATTCCACCGCTATTTCATTTTTCAATGCTTCCCTTACCAGGTAAAAACCAGGGTCGGATATTGCGGGGGTTCCGGCATCTGAAATCAGCGCAATATTTTTACCTTCCTTTAAAAACCGGACGATCTCGTTGGTCGATTGGTGCTCGTTATGCTGGTGATGTGCAAATACTTTTTGATGGATATCAAAATGCTTCAGCAATGGCGCCGATGTACGCGTATCCTCGGCCAGGATCAGGTCGGCTTCTTTTAAAACCCTGATTGCCCTGAATGTCATATCCTCCAGGTTACCGATTGGGGTGGGGACTAAGT
>NZ_CAIWNH010000243.1 GCF_903913935.1 uncultured Mucilaginibacter sp. | reverse complement strand
CGAAATGCATTTTTCCGACTTTACTGACTTCCCGGACTACGGCAGCGCAAAACAAACATAAGTATCGCCTGATTTGCTGCCGATCTTGCCGCCGCCGCAAGCGATCACCACATATTGCTTACCATCGATAGCGTAGGTGGCTGGGGTGGCATAACCCGCTGCCGGCAATTTGGCGTCCCATACCTGTTTGCCCGTTCTTTTATCGAAGGCCCTTATTTTTTCATCCTTTGTTGCCGCCACAAATACCAAACCCCCTTTTGTAACTAAGGGGCCGCCGTATAATTCGGTGCCGGTTTTGGGGATGCCTCTTTTGGTTAGTTCGGGATATTCGCCTAAAGGCACTTTCCATAATAGTTTGCCGGAGGTCAGGTCGACCGCATCAAGTGTCCCCCAGGGCGGTTTAATGCCGGGATAGCCATTGGTATCTAAAAAACGTTTATAACCATTCATGGTATAGGGTATGCTATTCTGCGCGCTGGCAGAAACCGGTTCTTTTGAAATGATTTGCCTGTCAGATGGTTTTTCTGGCAGATTTAGTACAAAGGCCAGTAAAGCCGCCTTTTCAGCTGCCGGGATTTGCTTGAATGAAGGCATCATATTACGCCCGTTGGTAACCAGCTGGCTTACCTGCTGTTCATTATATTTTCTACCGATATTGACCAATGAAGGGTACGAACTGCCATTACCTTTTAATTCAGGGCCATGGCAGGTGATACAGTACTTATTGTAAATAGCATGCCCTATCCCCTGCAGCGTATGCGCATAATTATTTTTTGGCACATCGATCATTACCTGTGCCCAGGGCATTTCGGTATTACTGATATACATAATCTTTGTCTCAGGATCGACCGCTGCCCCCCCCCATTCGCCGCCGCCATCAAAACCCGGAAATATCCAGTCACCATCCTTGCTTGGCGGGGTAAACATGGTATTGTATTTCACCTTTTTATATTTTGCAAGCATGATTTTATGTGTTTCGGGCGAAATATCCGTAACGTCCTCCGGCCCGAAATGCTGGCGGGCGAAAGGCTGTGGTAAACTTGGCATGGGTTGCGTTGGCCATGGCTCCTCGCCTGGGAGCGCGTTGGTGGGCACCGGTTTTTCTGCTATCGGGAATACAGGCTGCCCGTTTGTCCTGTCAAAAATAAAAATAAAACCATGTTTGGTGATCTGTGCTACCGCATCAATTGTTTTACCTTCATGCTGTATAGTTACCAGGTTGGGATTAGCCGGAAGGTCACGGTCCCAAAGGTCATGGTGAATTACCTGGTAATGCCAGATATATTTACCGGTGGCGGCATCCAGCGCGATGAGGCAATTGGCAAATAGATCAGTGCCCTTGCGGTGCGCCCCATAAAAATCGCCGCCAACTGAACCTGTCGGGATATAAACAATGCCGCGTTTTTCGTCGAGCGCCATACCTCCCCAGTTATTGGCGGAGCCCAGCTTCTTCCAGGCGGTGCTATCGGGCCAGGTATTAAAACCATATTCTCCAGGGTGCGGAATGGTGTGAAAAATCCACCTGAGTTTGCCGGTCATTACATCATAGGCCCGGATATGCCCCGGCGCTGCATCTTCTGATTCATCAACCCGCGCACCCATAATAATCAGGTCTTTATAAATAACCCCCGGCGTAGTGCCCGACACATAGGAGTTAACTTTCCGGCCAAGGTCCTCAGTCAGGTCAATATACCCTCCTTTGCCAAAACTAGCGATCGGTAGGCCGTTTTCGGCATCAATGGCAAAGGTTTTTTGCCCTACACTGTAAAAAAGCCGTTTATTATTACCGTTTTTATCCTCCCAAAAAGTAACTCCCCGGCTAACTTTATAATAGGCCATCGGATCATTCTTTTTTGAAGTATCCTGGCTGGCCGGATCGAAAAGCCATTTTTGTTCGCCCGTGGCTGCGTCCAACGCAAATAACTTTAACTTCGGGCTGGTGCCATACAGTACACCGTCGACCATTATTGGATTGCACTGGTTCTGGCTACGGTTTGCGCTGTCTTTATCAGCTGAACTATAAGTCCATGCTGCTTTGAGCTGACTTACATTCTGAAGTGTGATCTGATTATTTGATGAATACCTGTTGCCATCTTTTGATCCGGCATAAGTACTCCATCCACTATGCCCGCTTAATGAAACATGTTTTTTACAAGAAATAATAAGGCATAATGCCGCCAGGAGACATAAAGAATTTCGGGTTCTCATAAATAAGTGTTTAGCATAACCGGGTTTACCCGATAAAACTAATCACAATCCGCTGGAAATAAAAAAATAAACCGGGTCGAATAAATTTTTTATTACATAACTTTACTTTAAGAAACACCAATTAATCAACACACGCGGACATCTGTAACTCCAATAGAGTATTTACCCTCGTATTATTATAGAATATATTATTCATTTACAAATTTTAATAGAGAGAAATTCCTTAGTCGACTATTTATTGATAGGTTAAATCTTACGAAAATGAAAACAAACAATCAACACGACTCAAACCAACGCCGGACTTTTCTAATGCAATTTGCAACCGGCGCTGCGGTATTAAGCACCGGCATGCTTGCAACGCCTTTTGATTTAGCAGCCGAAAACACTTCGACCCGGGATGTTTCAGATGCTGATGAATGGTTTAAACAGGTAAAGGGAAAGCACCGGATGGTATTCGACGTCACCCGGCCAAACAGCATACTACCCTTTGCATGGCCGCGGGTATTTTTACTGACCAACCAAAAGACAGGCTCACCTGAAAATGATTGTGGAGTGGTAGTGATATTACGCCATGATGCAATCCCTTACGCTTTCGGCCATCAACTTTGGGAAAAGTATAAATTTGGCGAGTCATTTAAGATCAACAATGATGCAACAAAAGCCCCGGCTACACAAAACCCTTTCTGGGAGCCGAAAGCAGGCACGTTTAAGGTGCCGGGGGTTGGCGAAGTACAGATCGGGATAAACGAGTTGCAGTCAAGCGGCGTTATGTTTTGTGCGTGTGACGTTGCCATAACGGTACACACCGCAGTGATAGCAGAAGCCACCAAACAGGATGCCGCAGCAGTAAAACAGGAATGGCTGGCCAATTTGCTACCAGGTGTACAAGTAGTTCCCTCT
>NZ_CAIWNH010000242.1 GCF_903913935.1 uncultured Mucilaginibacter sp. | reverse complement strand
TATTACCAAGTTTTTAAATGTAAAAAAGGAAGCATATGAATACTCCCTCAACAAGTTTTGCTCCGGCGCCAATGTATGAAAAAGAGCTGAAGCGGGACAAGCTGAAGCGAAAGATCAATTCTTTTATCCTGCGTAAAATTGCGGGTACACCGTTACAGTTCAGGCTGTACCGCTCCTACTGGCATTACAAATTAAACAGTAACAAAAAAGAAGTAAATGCAGAATTTAAAAGCACACATTTTTTAACTCAGAAACCAAATTATGGGGCAGGTATAGGCCATCAGCTGGCAAACTGGAATTCGGGTTTGTATTTTTCGGGCTTGTTTAAAGTAAGGTTTGCGCACTTCCCATTTTCGACTGCTAAATGGGAAAACTTTCTTGGCTTTGGCGAGGATGAGCTTTTGGCAACGCCCTTTTTTAAAGATAAACGATTTAAAGTGGTGCGCCTGCCCAGGTTCAACTCTATTAAAAAAGACGAAATACAATTGATCGGCGATATTATAAATTCATACGACCGGCCTTTTATATTATTCCTCATGGAGATTGATCAGGGCTATGTAAACCAATTTGATACTTATAAATTGCTGTCGGAGAAATTTTTCAAAGCAAAGGCCCGAAAAAATGACAAACCGATCTTTTCTCCCGAAAAATTTAATATCGCGATCCATATCAGGCGCCGGATGAAAATTGAAACGGAGGAAGTTTGGAAAGAGCGCGGACTTAACAATGATTATTATGCTACTATTTTGCGTAAGGTACTTGCCATGCTTAAAAACGATAAAATTGCGGAGGTTTATCTATTCTCGCAGGGTAATACTGATGACTTTCCCGAATTTAAAGAGTTTGATAATATCCATTATTGCATGGATATGGGGCCGGAAGATTCGGTTTTGCATATGATAAACGCCGATCTGCTCATCAGCAGCAAAAGCTCATTTTCATATAAGCCGGCATTAATATCAAAGCATATACAAATATGTCCGGCATCCTTTTGGCATGGCTATCCTTCATCATCAAATTATATTTTGGCCGATAACACAGGCGATTTCAAAAAGGTCCAACTTTCGGAACAGCTATATTCTTCTGAAAAATTAAAGGGTATATATAATTCCAAACCACAATAAAACAATTTGTATAAATGAAGAAGGCAACTATAATCGGTTCGGGAATCTCAGGGTTAAGTATAGCAAATATGTTATCCGGCCGGTTTGCAGTTAAAATTTTAGAAAGATCAGACAAAACAGGCGGGTTGATAAAATGTGAGCGGATAGATGGCAATCTTTTTCACAGGGTTGGCGGCCACGTTTTTAACAGTAAAAACCAATTAGTGCTGGATTGGTTTTGGAAGCATTTTAATAGGGACAACGAATTCCTACTGGCAAAACGGAATGCCAAAATATTGCTTGCAGGCAAATTGATCGGGTATCCCCTGGAAAACTACCTTTATCAACTGCCCGAAGAGCAGTTAAGGCCAATCATTGACGAACTTTTAACATTAATAGCCACCGGCAAAAAGGAAACCGGTAGCTACAGTAATTTTAAAGACTTTCTGGTGGGTAACTTTGGGGTAAACCTTTACAATCTATATTTTGGACCTTACAACTCCAAAATCTGGAATACCGATATCAGCAAAGTGCCGCTTGAATGGCTGGACGGCAAATTGCCGATGCCGCAAATACGCGAAGTGATTGTGAGTAATATCATAAAGCGTGAAGAGTCATCAATGGTACATGCTGCATTTTATTATCCCAAAAGAGATGGCTCCCAGTTTATTATTGACAGGCTGGCAAAACAGCAAAATATCAGTTTATCATACCATGTTTCTGATATTAAATTTCAAAATGGCCAGTTAGCATTAAATAATGGGGACGTCGTCACCGATGTTTTGGTTTATTGCGGCGATGTACGCCAGCTGTCATCAATTATTAACATTGATAATGACACGTTGAACGAGGCGCTGAAAAATGTAAGGGATTTGCTTTCAAACGGAACATCGAATGTTTTGTGCGAGACGGATGATAATGATCTCTCGTGGTTATACCTTCCTGAGGATAAATTTAAAGCGCACCGGATCATTTATACCGGAAATTTTAGCGAGACAAATAACGAAGGCAGTAAAAGAAAGACGTGTGTGGTCGAATTTTCGGGCAAGCAGGAAAAGCCGACAATGATTGAAGAGTTGGCCCTGCTTCCTGGAAACCTCTCCCCCCTTGCCTTTAATTATGAGCCTGACTCGTACATCATCCAGCAAAACGGTACACGCGACAAAATAGCCAAGCTGAAAGAGTTGCTGGCCAGGTATAATATTTACCTGCTGGGCAGGTTTGGCGAATGGGAATATTATAATATGGATAAATGTATTGAAGCAGCAATGGAATTAAATGAAAAATTAAGTTAACCAGATTAAAGTAAAATCAAACCAATGAAATCCATCGCTGTAAATCAAACGCAAAAAGAAAAAGGAAGCCGGTTGGCCGAATTGGATGCCTTAAGGGGGCTTGCTGTTTTAACAGTGATGCTTTACCACTATACATACGCTTACGATTTTCATTTTAATCTTTTTTCTGATCATAAATTTTATTTAAGCCATGGTAACCTGGCTGTTCATTTGTTCTTCATCATCAGCGGCTTTGTGATATTTATGACCCTTGAGCGAAGCAAAAACAAGTTTGATTTTATTGTTTCCCGGTTTTCACGATTATACCCCGCTTACTGGACGGCGATATTCCTAACTGCATTTATAATAACTATTTTACCGGTACCTACGCTGGGCCATTATACACCAAAAGAGATCCTGTACAATATAACCATGTTCCAGGGGTTTACTAAAGTCAGGTTGATCGACCAGGTTTACTGGACGTTAAAAATGGAACTTACGTTCTATATTCTTATGTATGGCCTTTACCTGGGCAGGTTGCTGCGGAAGATCGAGATCATATGTATAGCGTGGCTTACTTTATCGCTTATATCATCGTTTTTCAGCATTCCTTTAAAAAAATATATTGATGTGCTGTTTATACTGGAATATGCGCCATTATTTTTTGCCGGTATTAACTTTTATAGAATAAAAACAAATGGCGCAAGCATTTTAAACAATGTAATTATTGGTATAAGCTTCGTAGTTGAGTGTAAGTGGCTATTAACGCACCCCGATGAAAATTACGGCTCGTTAGTAATCCTGGCGGGCATATATGCCTTGTTTTATTTGTTTACCTACGAAAAACTTTCGTGGCTTAACAACAAGGTATTGCTATTTTTGGGTACAATTTCATATTCATTATACCTGCTGCATAATGTTATTGGGTACACCATAATTTATCGGTTACGCCAGTTTTCAGATCTGCAGTTGTTTTATGTAACCGTGCCGCTTATATTTTCAATACTGCTCGCCACATTTTTGACTTACGCTATTGAAAAACCTGCGTTGAAATACATTAGGGATGCATACAAAAAATGGAAAGCACGAAAAGTTGTTTATGAAACGAAGACATTGGTCAAGGAGCCATTAAGTAACGGTTAATCAGCTAATTGATAATGGAAAACATTCTTAATATCCCCATCAGATCCTTAAAAGGACTATACAGCAAGATTGATGCTGAAAGCTCAAATTTTGGCCGTAACTGGAAATTGTTCCCGGTAAAGGATTATGCTAATGAGTTGATAAAAAACGGCCTGTTGGCCGATGCCCCTTTTATGGTGGCAAGGCTAGGGTCAACAGAGCTGGCCTGCATGGTTAACTATTTAGGCGTAAAGGAGCAAAGCAAATACAAATCGGTTAAAGGCTATGTAACCGGCAAAAGCCCCGCATGGTGGTGGAGCAAATCCATTATGCAGCAAATGCAGGATTGGTCGGGCTTTTTCCCGGTTGATGTTGGAAATATAGAACGGTTTTGCGAAATGATGATCGGCATTTTGCCAAATGTTGATGTTTTGGGTTCGTGGTTAAAAGAGGAAAAGTTTTTCAACGAGGAGCTTTTAGGTTCAAAAAAAGTAGTGCTTGAAGACCTTGAACCATTTTTCACCCCCAATCCATGGACGTGGGCTTTAGAAGGAAAAAAGGTGCTGGTTGTACACCCGTTTGACGAAGCGATAAAAAATCAGTTTGAAGTACGTGAATATTTGTTCGGGAACAAACTACTGCCTGATTTTGAATTGACAACCATACCCGCGGTACAAAGCCTGGCACGCGAAAAGACGCCCTATGACAGTTGGTTTGATGCCCTGGATTCCATGAAGGAAAAGATAGCAGCAACCGACTTCGACGTTTGCATCCTGGGGTGTGGCGCCTATGGTTTTCCATTGGCCTCATTTGTGAAGGATATGGGCAAAAAAGCAATTCATTTAGGTGGAGTGACCCAGTTGCTTTTCGGGATTAAGGGAAAGCGGTGGGAAAACTATATAGTATACCCGTATACAAATTTATATAACGAATACTGGATACGGCCCGGAGATAAAAACCGGCCTAAAAAAGCAGCAATTGTTGAAAGTGCCTGTTATTGGTAGGCAGATTGAAAATTGAAAGATAAAAATGAATTGGATAAGGTTTTCTTTAAAGATGATTCTGCTGCCTGTAAATAATTATTTAAGGGTAACATTTTCGTTGATCAGACTTAAGTATAAAAACCCAACACTAAAATTAGTGGGGAGGGTTAGTGTTTCAAAAAGCTCCCGATTTGGCAGGAATAATTACCTGGCACTTAACTGCACGGTGATCAATACTACCATGGGTGATTTTTCATACGTTGGCGCCAATTCATTTATTCAAAATGTTGCCATTGGTAAGTTTACCTGTATAGGGCCAAATGTTTATATAGGGTTGGGTAACCATCCTACGGCTGAGTTCTTTTCGATCCATCCTATTTTTTATTCAAAACTGGCACAAGCCGGCGGTATCACGTTTGCTGATAATCAATATTTCAATGAATATTCAGATTCGGAAATAGGCAATGATGTTTGGATTGGCGCAGGGGTGATCATCCGGGGAGGCGTAAAGATCGGCAACGGGGCTGTGGTTGCTTCCGGGGCTGTGGTTACAAAGGATGTACCTCCTTATGCTATTGTAGGCGGAATCCCTGCAAAAATTATAAAATACCGGTTTGCTCAAGATGAGATTGGGAAACTCGCTAACCTTAAATGGTGGGATAAGGACGATGAATGGTTTAAACGCAATTTTAAAAAAATGCATTCAATAAAAAATATTGATTATTTAACAGGAAATGTACGATGACTATTTTTTCTTTTTTATACAGATCGTTTAAAACGGTTTTTGAATATATATACAGGGTATTTTCTGCGTTGGTTACTGCTATAAAATTGAATGGCAACCAGGTAAAATATGGGAAAGGATTAGTTAGCCGGGGCATTCCCCAAATTGAGGTCTACCGTAACGGGAAAATGTCGATCGGAATAAATTTCAGGATGAACAATGGCAACAGGTACAACAAGATCG
>NZ_CAIWNH010000241.1 GCF_903913935.1 uncultured Mucilaginibacter sp. | reverse complement strand
GGGGCAGTGTTTTTGCTTCCGCAGGCAGATAATAACAGAATGAAAATTATAAAAATGTGATTTCGGCGAAGTTGAAAAATGGTCTTTACATAACCTTTAATACGGGTAGTATATAGCGTATAAGATTTTTTACTATCGTTCGAAATGACAAAGGGTGTTATTTGGGGATTCATTTGTTTTTTAATTTATAATACTTAAAAAAGCCTTTCGCCTTTTACCCCTGCCTGTCGGCAGGCAGGGGTAAGCTTTCACCTTCCTAAGTCGTCCTCAGTATTTCCAGCGGCGGTTTGTTTAAAACGCCACTGCTGTTTAACAACCCAATAACCAATGTTAAAAGCGCTATAATAAAAAACAGCGCCAATACCGGCCATATGTTAATAGCGAATGGAATTTCAAAACTGTATTTTGCCAGCAGCCAGCTTCCGGTTACCGCGATCAGGATCCCGGTTAATGCCGATAATGCCCCTAAAAATAAATATTCCAGTGCGGTTATAGCGAATATTTGTTTGCGGCTTGCGCCAAGGGTGCGTAATAAGACACTTTCCTGGATGCGCTGGTATTTGCTGATACGGACAGAAGCTATCAATACAACTACACCCGTAATAATACTGAAAGCGCTCATAAAGCGGATGATATAGCCGATTTTATTCAACAGGTCATCAATGATGGAAATTACCTGCCCAATATCTATAACCGAAACGTTAGGAAAAGCCCGAACCACCGCCTGTTGAAACTTTGCGGATGCTTTTACAGATGGCACGTGCGTAAGTTCGACATCAAATTGCGGTGCTTCCTCCAAAACTCCCGTCGGGAAAACGATCTGGAAATTGGTTTGGACCTTATTCCAGTTTACCTGCCTTACGCTGGCCACTACCGCTGGCATGCTTAAGCCTTGTACATTAAAAACCAAATGGTCGCCCACATTAACATGGTTGCGTTTTGAAAAAAATTGTTCGATGGATACGGGTATTTCTTTGTTGGCATCTGCTTTTCCGATCCATTGGCCGCTTACTATTTTCTCAGATGGAGTAAGTGTATCGCGGTAGGTAACGCGGTATTCATAGGAAAATGCATGCTTGGAGATTTGAGATTTTGGGTCCTTTTTTACATCTTCCGCGGTTTTGCCATTTATCTTATCCAGCCTTATGGTAACGATAGGTACCTGTTGGATCACCGGCAGTTTTTGCTGGCGGGTGAGGTCTGCAACCGCTTTTTTCTGGTTGTTTTGAATATCAAACAGGATCATATTGGCCTGGTTGGCGCCGGATGACAGGCTGACCTGCTTCATCAGCATCGCCTGGATGAAAAACAGCGTGCAAATAAATGCCGTGCTGAGCCCGATGGACACGATCAGGATGATGGTTTGGTTATTTGGCCGGTAAAGGTTAGCGAAGCCCTGTCGCAATAAATAACTCCAGCTGTTTTGAATTACCAGGCGCATTACTTTCATCAACAGCCAGGCCACAAAGACCAGGATGAGGAAGGCAATGCCGATGCCGATCGTGAAAAAGATACTTGCCACCCAGCTATCCAATTGGAAATAAGTGAAAGTGGTCACGAAAAGTAAGATCAAACCATACACCAGCCAGCGCAGGGGATCGCGAACCAGGTTAATTTCTTCATAAGAGATCCGCAATGTGTTTAATGGTGAAATATTACGGATCGAAATAAGCGGCAATAGTGCGAACAGGATAGAAATGATCACCCCCAGTAAAATGCCCTGGCCAATGGCCAGCCACGAAATGGTGGTGGTTATATCAAAAGGCAGAAAATCCTTCATGATCACCGGTAAAATATGCTGCACAAATGTGCCTGCAAATGCCCCGACAACCGAGCCTATGATGCCGATGCTGACAATCTGGATCAGGTAGATCAAAAATGCTTCGAAGCCTTTTACCCCCAGGCAGCGCATGATGGCGATAGAGGCGATCTTTTCGCGGATATAGATATGAATGGCGCTGGCAACTCCCACACACCCCAGCAACAGCGCGATAAACCCTACCAGCGATAAAAAGTGTGTCAAATCTCCGAAAGAGCGGCCGGTGTTTTCTTTGCGCAATTCGATGGTCTCGTAATTCATATCGGCCTTATCCAAACGCGGGTCGATATTTTTGACCAGTTTTTTCATGTCGACCGGATGATCGTACTTGTAATAATAGCTGTATGTGATGCGGCTGCCTTTTTTGGAGAGCCCGGTTTGCCCAAGGTATTGCATCGGGATATAAACGGTAGGGGCGATATTGGATGAAATGCCCGCTTGCCCGGGCGCTTTGTTTAAAGTACCGGCAATTAAAAAGGTTATTTCGCCAACTTTTATCGAGTCGCCCACATTAACGTTGTACTGCAGCATCAACACTTTATCCACCAGTGCTTCTTTGCCAGTTTTAAAGGCAGTTCCGGCTGCAACGGGGACGGTCTCAAAGCCACCATAATAAGGAAAGCCGCCCTGCAAGGCATGTACCTGCACCAGCCTGGTGCCTTTTGATTTTGGGAAATAGATCATCGAAACAAAAGTTCGTTCTTCCGATCTTTTATCCCCTAAGGAATCCAACAAAGGTTTTATGGAAGCATCAGCAGGTTTGGCCGATGATACCGCCAGATCGGCACCTATCAGACTTGCTGCCTGGGAGTTGATATCATTCTCCAAATTATACCTGAACGAATAAATGGCCACCAGTGCTGCGATACCAAATATAATCGCCGAAATAAAAAGCATTAATCGCGAACGGTTGCGGCGGCTATCCCGCCAGGCCATTTCAAAAAGCCAGGGGATATTGATCTTTCTTTTATCCATGGCCGTTATTTATCTTCGGTTTTTTCGTCAGCGATCAGTTTGCCGCCCTTTATGCGGATGATGCGCTGGGTTTTGGCTGCCAGTTCCAGGTCGTGTGTCACCACCACAAGGGTAGTGCCTGCTTCTTTATTGAGGTCAAATATCAGCTTAACTACTTTTTCAGCGGTTTCAGTATCCAGGTTGCCGGTTGGCTCATCTGCAAATAAGATGGCCGGTGAATTGGAAAACGCCCTCGCCAGCGAAACACGCTGCTGCTCCCCGCCTGACAGTTGCGCCGGGTAGTGATGCCAGCGATCGGCAAGGCCTACTTTATCCAGCAGTTCCATTGATCGCGCTTTGATGTTCTTTTCCCCCCGTAATTCCAAAGGAACCATTACATTTTCCAAAGCCGTTAAGGTTGGAAGCAGCTGGAAATTTTGAAAAATAAAGCCCACATACTGGTTGCGCACCTGCGCGCGCTGGTCTTCCGATAGACTCCCCAGGTTGATATTAGCCAGTTCAACCTTGCCCGATCCGGGTTTATCCAGCCCGGCACATAAACCCAATAGGGTTGTTTTTCCGCTCCCGGAAGGGCCCACAATGGCATTGGTTGAGCCTTCGGCAATAGAAAAGTTAATATGATCAAGTACGGTTAGGGTGCGACCGGCACTTTGATAAGTTTTGCCGAGGTCTTCGATATTAAGGATTGTCTTCAATGGATCTTGCTTTTTATATAGATTTTGTACGCTCGGTTTTGTTACTGCCTGCAGCACGTAAATATCTGTTATACACGATTAACAAAGAGGAAAAACTTATTATTTTTAAATTATGACACTTTGATGGTTGATTGAGTTGAATAGGTTGGATTGAGTTGAATAGGTTGGATTAAGTTGATTAGGTTGAATTGAAAATACCTTAATCAACAACTCAAAAATCAACCAATCAACTTCCTTGCAAGACTTTCCTTCACCGTCACCAGCCACTCATCTTTTAAAATACTCAAAACAATAGAATCACGACGACCACCATCACACAGCGGCATGCTGCTGCGTAAAATACCTTCGGGTTTGCAGCCGATGCTTTTCATGGCGGCAATACTGCGCTCGTTACGGGCATCGGCCCTAAATTCAACGCGCTCGGCCTCAAGGGTTTCAAAGGCAAACTGTCACGTCCTGAAAAAGGTTTACACTTTTTGATGATTAATCCTGTATTGAGTTTACACTTTATTTTAATCCTGTAATAGGTTTACAGTTTTATAAAGATAAAGAATAACTGTTGTTGTTTGCTTGTCGTGTTGGAATGTGGGAAACTCCTTTAGTTTTCCATATTTCAACACGTTTTTCTTTTTTTGCTTCTTTTTTTCTTTTTGTTATCTCCTTTCTTTATGTTGAAAAGCTATGCCATCGCTTTTGCTGCCGGTGGGTTAAACAGACTTCTCCAGCGGCGCTTGATCGGGCCGGTTTGCATGTGCGCCTTTTCCGGTGTCATCATATCCACGCTGCTGTGCGGTCTCATCCGGTTGTAAATATCGATGGCTATTTTTGCCGAACACTGCGCTTGATTAATATTCGAATAAGCATCCTCAAGCAACTCTTGTTTAAGTATCCCGTTCACCCTTTCTGCAATGGCGTTGTCTTTGGGGTTGCCGCTTTGGGTCATGCTGATATTGATAGAATTAGATTTTAATAAGGTTACATAGCCGTCGCAGCAGTATTGTGAACCACGATCGGAATGATGTATTAATGGCTTATCGCTTGCCCGCCCTTTTAACGCCATTTCCAATGCAAGCAGAGGGCCATTCGCCGACAAATCAATATGCATACAGAAACCAACAATCTTACGGCTATAAGCATCCGTTATCAGGCTGAGGTAAGCGAACTTCTTCTTCCTCAGCCGTATATAAGTAATATCGCTTACCCATAACTCATCTGCACGGCTTAACCTGATGTCCTTTATAAGGTCGGGGTATTTCTTCATCCAGTGATTGGAATCTGTTGTTTGGGGCTGACTGCGCCTTCTCTTTACAATTAGCAAATCATTTTCCCGCAACAATTCAAAAAGCAGATCCCTGCATATATACATGTCATGGCCTTCCATAAATGGCTCCATCAGTTCATGCAGCTTTCGACAACCAAGCCGGGGTTGAAAGGTACGGTGATAAAGCACCTGCTGGATCAACAGGTCCTGTTCAAGTGATTGGCTGCCTGCTATCTTTTGGTACTGATAATACGCCTGCGGCGAATAACCAAGCAGTCTGCAAAACCCACGAAGACCGCGTGGGCAATTTTGCATTTTCATTTGGACTGCCTGGTGCCATGTTTTTTTCGCAGGTCGATGCCGAGCTCCTTACTGGATATATCGAGCATAAAATCCTGCAACTCGATCTTTAGCCGGGCCTCGCGTAATTCCTTTTTTAGTAGATTTATGTCATCAGGTATCGGTAATTCTTCCTTCACCACCCTGACAATTTCTCTCGCTTTTTTCGGCTTATTATGTTTTGACATCACAATACGATGTACCTGATCACGGGTTATTCCGTACTTCTCCGCTAATATACGGTAACCTAAGCCTCCTTCATTATGATCATAAAGGATTGCTGACACATTTTTATACTCCATTTTGGGTTTACTTAATGTGTAAACCTATTTCAGGACTAGACACGCGCGTGAAAAAATGGAACGCTGGAACGCTGGCATAGCTGCCCGTTCAGGGTTTGAACCGGCGGGAAATTAAAAGTTTTACTACCGAACTTACGTTTATATAACACCACCTATTTTCATTAGCTTTATTCAGCGGTATTTGTTAGGTGATGGACAGGGACAGTTAAACTGTTTATTTATTTTATCATTGCCGTATAATTATAAAATCAACCAATTTTAAATTTAAACCATGCAGGTAATCTTTGGCGTCATTTTCCACTTTATCGGTGGTTTTGCTTCGGGCAGTTTTTATATTCCCTATAAAAAAGTAAAGGGCTGGGCCTGGGAAAGTTTCTGGATAGTCGGCGGCATTTTTTCGTGGCTCATAGTGCCGCCATTAGCAGCCTGGCTAACCATCCCTCACTTTACCGAAATCATAAAAGACACCAATGGGAGTATATTATTTTTAACCTATTTCTTCGGACTGTTATGGGGAATTGGCGGCTTAACTTATGGCCTGGGCGTACGATACCTTGGGGTATCATTGGGCAGTACTATAATCTTAGGTTTGTGCGCGGTATTTGGTGCACTCATCCCCTCAGTTTATTATAATTTTTTTCCGAAGGATGGTAAGGACACCATCACTACCCT
>NZ_CAIWNH010000240.1 GCF_903913935.1 uncultured Mucilaginibacter sp. | reverse complement strand
TTATCTATTCGCACATTAAAAACCTGCGCAAAAAATTAATGGAAGCGGGTTGCCAGGATTACATCCAGGCTGCCTACGGCATGGGTTATAAATTTACCGAATAATGAAACTGCAGGCGCGTTATAATTATGTAAACCTGGCAACCACTATCGTTGTATTGCTGATCACGGGTATTATTTATTACCAGGCCATCAGCTGGACATTGACCCGGCAAAAAGACCGGGACCTGAAAGTTGAGGAGGATGAGATATTTGAATACGTTGCCCTTAACCATCACCTACCCCAAACTTTTGAATCAAACGACCAGCAGATCACTTTTAGCGAAGCCAAACCGGGTTCGATAAAACGCGAATTTATCAATACCGATTATTACAAAAGATGGGACAGGGATAAAGGCGTAAAACGGCATAAACACAGGAGTGAAGGCGAATACGAATCAGGGCGCGGGCTGATCACATCGGTAGCGGTTGGTGATAAATATTATAAGATCCTGATTGTGGAATCGAAGGTGGAAACGGAAGACCTGATCAGGCTGATCTTCACTATTACCATTGCTGTTATTTTATTGCTGCTGTTGGTTTTGCTGGTGACCAACCGCTTTATTTTAAACCGCCTGTGGAAGCCTTTTTACAACATTATGAAAGAACTGCGGCTGTTTAACATCGCCGATACCCGCGAGATTCCCAAACTTGAAACTGATATTGATGAATTTGAGGAATTAAATACGGTAGTAGTGGATATGGCCTCCAGGGCGAAACATGATTATAAGGACCTGAAAATATTTACCGAAAATGCTTCGCACGAGTTAATGACGCCAATAGCTGTTATTAACTCCAAGCTGGATACACTGATCCAGACAGAAAACTTTAGCGAGAGGCAAAGCAAATTATTGAACGACCTGTACAGTGCGGTATCAAGGTTAAACCGGCTGAACCAATCACTTTTGTTACTGGTAAAAATTGAGAACCGCTTGTTGCATGAGCGGCAAAAGATCAATCTGCGGGAACTTACAGAAGAAATGGTCACGCAGTTTGAGGAGATCTTCCAGGACAAAGACTTAAAAGTAACCAGCAGTTTAACTGACAAGGAAATTTACGCCAGTCCCTACCTTACCGAGGTTTTATTAAGTAACCTCATTAGCAATGCCATCAGGCATAATTATAATGGTGGCGAAGTAGTGATTAGTTTAACGGCCGATAGTCTGGTGGTGCAAAATACCGGGAATGGAGCAGAGCTGAATGAAGAAAAGATATTTACCCGTTTCCATAAATCATCCGGATCTGAAGGAAGCGGATTGGGGCTAACTATATCAAAACAAATCTGCGAGAATTTTGGTTTCTCCCTAAAGTATAGCTTTGAAGGCTTGTACCACACGTTTGCAGTGGATTTTTGAAGATGAAGAACACTGGTACCGATGGATTAGACATTCATAGGTAGGGAAATGCTTTTAAAAATCAACGCTCATCCCAAAATAATCACAAATTCATCTTCCGTCCGCCGGATGGGTAACCCCTGACGGGGCAATATTATATTCGCGATTTTAGGCTACAAAGGGGTTGCCTCTATGAGGCAGCCTTGCGAAAACCAAATAATTCAAGCAAGTGCCCGTAAAAACAAGCATTCAACACTTAAAACAAACCCTGACACCTTGCATTTTTATACCCCATGGGGGTACAACATTTGTAGAAAATAAAAAACAAAACAATATTGCCTCGTTAGAGGCTACCCCTCGCCAGTTGGTTAACCCTAAACGGGGTAATATTGGTGTTGCGATCTGTAGATACAAAGAGGTTGCCACTACAAGGCATTCTTTTAAAACCAAACGGTTCAAAACCTGTTGTTTTTAAAAACAAAAATCTTCTCCATCCCAAAATAATCCAAAATTAAGTTATAGTTTAGCTACATAAATACCCTTTTCAGCACATTGAATGAAATTTTTATACGGCCTGATCTTCTGCTTATCTACCTGTTCAGTTTCGCTGGCACAAACCTACACGCTTGATCATTACCTTGATATTGCCAAAAATAACAGTCCTTTACTAAAAGACCTGCACAACCAGGTGGCCTCAAACTCCATTGACAGCCTGCGCCTGCTCGCCGGGTTAAAACCCCAGGTAAATGCCAATAGCGGTGGCCTGTATGCGCCTATAATTGGCGGGTACGGATATGCCAGCGCCATAACCAATGAACATACACTGAATGCCCTGATGAGTGCGAATAAAACCATCATCGGTAAAAAAAATGTAAATGCCCAATTGGATGCTATTGCCCTGCAATCACAATCAATTGGTAATACCACCAAAATATCAGAGCAAGACCTCAAAAAGGCGATCACTACCCAATACATAACCGCGTATGGCGATCTGTTACAGGTACGGTTTAACCAGGAAGTGATAGCACTGCTGAGCAAAGAAGAAGACCTGCTGAAAAAACTTACCCGTGCCAATGTATACCGCCAAAGTGACTACCTGACCTTTTTGGTAACTCTTAAACAGCAGCAATTACAGCTTTTGCAGGCAAGATTGCTTTATAAAAACGATTACTCGACGCTGAATTATTTGGCAGGTGTTGCAGATACGAGTATGATCGAGCTGGCTGAACCAGTCATCCAAAAACCTATACTTCCAGACCAAACGACCTCCATTTTTTTCAGGCAATATAAACTGGATAGTTTGAAGCTGGTAAACAGCCGCCAACTGGTTGATTTTAGTTATAAACCTAAATTAAGCGTTACTGCCGACGGCGGATACAATTCGGATTTTATGGGCCAGGCCTATAAAAATTTTGGCGTGAGCGCCGGCTTTACTTTTACCATGCCGATATACGATGGCGGACAACGCAAAATGCAATACCGGAAAATCAGCCTGGAAGAAGACACCCGGCAAAATTATAAAGCTTTTTTTAATGTGCAGTTTAAACAGCAAATAGCGCAGCTAAACCAGCAGATCAGCGAAAATGATAACCTGCTGAAACAAATTGACGAACAGATAAAATATACCGAAAGCCTGGTGAAAGTTGACAGCGACCTGCTGCAAACCGGCGATGTACGCATTGCCGACCTGATACTGGCCATCAACAATTATCTGACGATAAAAAACTTACGTACCACCACCAATATCACTAAACTACAGCTCATCAACCAGCTGAATTACTATAACAGGTAACATGAAAACATTGAACAGTAAATATACTGCTATCCGGCGATTCTATTTGATAATGGCCATCCCTGTATTGCTGTATGCGTGCAAGGGAAAGGACAGCGGAGCCGATGATGAGGACGCTAAAGTAACTTCGCAAACACCGGTTAGCATAACCACGGTTAACGATAGTACCCTGGTTGATTATATCGACCTGAATGCCACCTCAACTACCCTTCAAAAAAATTATGTAAAATCAAATGCAATAGGCTATATCACCCAATCAAATGTGCAGCCGGGGCAAAATGTAAGCAAGGGACAGGTGCTTTTTACGGTTAAAACCAAAGAGGCACAAACCATTGGCAACAGCATCAATGTACTGGATACCAGTTTTAAGTTTTCGGGCGTAAATAAAATAAAAGCTTCGGCATCCGGCTATATTTCGGCCTTGAGCCACCAAACCGGCGACTATGTGCAGGATGGAGAAGCCCTGGCAGTAATAAGCGACCGTTCCAGCTTTGTATTTTTAATGCAGTTGCCTTACGAGTTAAAGCAATATGTAAAAATGGGCCAGCAAGTTGACCTCACATTACCCGGCGGAACAAAGATAGTTGGCACAGTAAAATCATTTATGCCATCGGTGGATACTGTTGCTCAAACACAGGGGGTTGTCATCGGCATCAATTCCAGTCAGCAAATACCCGAAAATTTGGTGGCAAAGGCAAGGATCATAAAATCGGCAAAAAGCCATACATCTACTTTGCCAAAATCGGCCATACTGGCTAATGAAACACAAACAGATTTTTGGGTAATGAAACTGTTAAACGATACCACTGCGGTGAAGGTACCGGTGAAAGAAGGTATACAATCAGGGGGTAGAGTGGAGATCCTTTCGCCCAAATTTTCGCCGCAGGATAAGATCATCGTTACCGGTAATTATGGCCTTACAGACACTGCCAAAGTTAAAATTGTGAAGCAATGATCAGCCCCGAAAAGATAAAAGATACGTTTATAAGCCACCGGAAACCGATCAGCCTGGTTTTGGCTATCATCATCATGGGTGGTTTGTTTGCCTACTCTAAATTGCAAACCTCTCTATTTCCTGAGATCACTTTCCCGAAAATAAAAATCATTGCTGATGAAGGCTTGCAGCCTGTAAATAAAATGATGGTAACGGTTACCAAACCGCTGGAGAATGCCATTAAACAAACACCCGGCCTGCAACTGGTACGAAGCACCACCAGCAGGGGCAGCTGCGAAATATCAGCGTATATGAGCTGGGATGTTGATATCGACCAAAGCCTCACCAAATTACAGGCCAACATCAACCAGATAAAAAACGACCTGCCTGCTGATGTAAATATCACCACCGCAAAAATGAACCCTTCTATTTTACCGGTGAGCGGGTATACCTTAGAAAGCAATTCGCGCTCGGCAATTGAATTGCGGCAACTGGCTACGTATACGGTAAAGCCGTTTTTGTCGCAGGTCGACGGGATCTCGGAGATCAGGGTGATCGGCGGCAAAGCCAAGGAATACTGGTTAACGCTCAATAAACAAAAAATGAGTTCGCTCGGCCTCACTCCCGACATCA
>NZ_CAIWNH010000239.1 GCF_903913935.1 uncultured Mucilaginibacter sp. | reverse complement strand
TGACGATCCACTTATTATATCAATGTCAACCTGTTCAATATCATTTTTACGGGCTTTGTTTATTTCCAATACCGGTATAACTATTTCCAGTAAA
The DNA here is from genome assembly GCF_903913935.1 of uncultured Mucilaginibacter sp. Lineage (GTDB taxonomy): Bacteria > Bacteroidota > Bacteroidia > Sphingobacteriales > Sphingobacteriaceae > Mucilaginibacter. The sequence goes on along the minus strand of NZ_CAIWNH010000239.1, from coordinate 2,704 downwards.
CTTGATCCACCATGGACAAAACGACTCCCTGCTCCTTGTATTCGTATGCGATTAATAGACTTTGGGATTAAGGTCTCGGTATCATCGCCAAAACCAATTGCCGCTCCACGCCATTTCTGAACAGATGGGCTCTCCAATAAATCTTTTCCAAGTACAAATCTACGACTGCTCTTATATATAGTCCCTGATGGTGTAAAATCAATAAAGTCTGTTTCGTCCAATTTGTTATGCTGATATAAATACACATGATCGGTTGTTACGATCATATTGTACCCATTCATATTATTAATGTGCTTTATAATTCTAAGGAGATATTCAAATTCTGTTTCGGTCGCTTCAAACACTTTACCCTCCGAAGTTTTGTCATCCCCTGTTTTGTCAATATGATTGCTGTAAATATATAACAATGAATTAAACAAAAAAGCCAACCAGATTGCCAATTATATTATCAATACAAAAAATAAAAAGGATGTTGTAATTGCAATGTTACTCGATAGGTCTGATGAATTAGTTGTTTCAATTATTGGCATTAATAAATCGGGGGCAGCGTATTTACCTATTGATCCTTCAACACCTCAGGACCGATTAAATTATATCCTTGATGATGCTAAAATTAAGTATGTTATTACAGAATACAAATACAAATTACGATTCAATCATCCGGTAATTCAATTGCTGTTGATTGATGAGCAAAAGAAATATATCCAAAGCTGTAGTGACGAAACCCCAGATATTCATATAAACCCCAATGATTTAGTTTATATAATGTATACATCAGGAAGCACCGGCGTCCCCAAAGGAGTGTGCATCGAGCACCGGCAGCTATTTAATTACTCTGAAGCAATATGGAAACGCATTCAATTAGATCATAACAATAAATTTGCTACTGTTTCATCCATAGCTACCGACCTCGGAAACACACAAATTTTTCCCGCCTTGACACATGGCGCATCTGTGGACATCATTTCTGATAATCATATAACAAGTGCACAATTACTTTCGGATTATATTTCAAATAATAAAATTGATTGCCTTAAAATAGTCCCTTCTCTTTTATCAAGTTTATTAAAAGTAAAAAGCTCTACTAAACTATTACCGGCTAAACTCTTAATACTTGGAGGAGAAAAGGTATCGCCGGGTTTGATTGAAAATATAAGGGGCATTAACAAAGAACTCCGAATTATGAATCATTATGGCCCTACGGAAACTACAGTTGGTGTGTTGACTCATGAAATAAACGAAATAAATTCAAATTCCATAATCCCGCTGGGTAAACCATTAGACAACAATATCGTATTTATCGCAGATAAAAATAATACAGAATTGCCTGATGGATTAACAGGGGAAATTATTGTTTGTGGTAATAATGTTGGCAGGGGTTATCACAATAACGACCTATTAACAAAAACTGTTTTTGGTGAGGCGTTAGGTTTGCCATGTAACCGATTTTATAATACAGGCGATTTGGGCCGCAAGCTGGAAGATGGCAGTGTTGAATATTTGGGAAGAATGGATAGACAGATTAAAATCAGGGGGTATAGAGTTGAACTGGAAGGAGTAGAAAGAACGATTTTAAAAGACAAAAATATAACAGATGTGCTGGTCGTTTCGAAATCGGAAAATTCACTCGCCGCATTTATTATCGGTTCGGCCGGCGAAGAAATAAACATTTCGCAAGTGAAACGGGATTTGAAGTTGTTACTGCCAGATTACATGGTGCCCGGTAATATTGTCCAACTGGATAGTTTTCCACGTTTAGGAAACGGTAAAATTGATATCAGGAAATTAAAAGAAATTGAGATTAGTGACCATCATGAAGAATCTGAAGCTTCAGTATCGCCAAGGGATGAAATTGAAATTATCATTTCTCATGTATGGAAAGATGTATTAAAAATTGATAAGATCAGTATTTACGATAATTTTTTTGAGGTTGGCGGTAATTCAATCATAGCCATTGAACTTATAGGAAAAATAAACAGTCGGTTTTTAACCCATCTCCAAATAGGAGTAATGTTTGAACATAATACAATCAATTTATTAGCCAGACTGATACGGATTGACAGCCATTCATCAAATAATAATCCGATTGTTTTGTTAAAGCGGGGGACATCAAATACAGCTGTTTTTTTAGTGCACCCTGCGGGAGGAAATATTTTGTGTTATTATGAATTGGCTCAGCAAATAAATATCGATTCCCCGGTTTATGGTTTACAGTCAGCTTTAACATATAGCGATGACTCATCGGTCAACACGATGGCTAAGCGTTATCTTGATACTATCCTAAGACAAACTCCCGGTAAAAATTATGTTTTTGCTGGTTGGTCAATGGGGGCTTTAATAGCGTATGAAATGGCAGTGCAATTGAAAGATCTTGAAAACAGGGAGTCGCAAGTTATTATATTAGATCAAAAAGCGCCCAGGTTAGGAATGGATAACCCCGGCAGTGAAATAACATCATTAGACAGGCTTGGAATTTTTGCAGAAAAGGTTGAGCAGCTAACTGGTAAAAAAAACAATATTACTAAAACAATATTAGAAAACTTATCTGTAAAGGAGCAATCGGAATTATTTCTCCAGGAATTTAAGAAAAATAATATGGTACCGGAAGATATAAAATTGGAGGATTTTCACGGTTTCCTGGAAAAGATGATTTCGCATAATGAATTCACAATGAACTACAATGCCCTAAAATATTGTGGTAATG
>NZ_CAIWNH010000238.1 GCF_903913935.1 uncultured Mucilaginibacter sp. | reverse complement strand
GGAGACGAGAACGCAAAGATCGCAGAGGCAAATATTATTTGGTAACCTTTTGATACAATTGACTTTTGCAACAGCCTCTACGTTATTTCCTCTCCAAAATAAATCTTATTGGGAAGTTCAATAAATATCCATAATTTTAGTGAACCATTATAAACCCGTTTGGCTTCAATTGAATGCCTTGCGGACTAATTTCTTTTTATAACCAAATTAACTAATGATGATGACTAAAAAATTGTTCCTCAACGGCGTTCGCCTTGTTGCGGGCTGCTTGCTTGTTGTTTTATGTTTCGGTGTAAGCGCTTTCAAATTTGCCGGACACCCAGCGGTGGCTTCTGCCTCCGTAAAAATCAAAAATGCAGTAGCTGACAGTGGCTGGCGACAGCTTTTTAACGGGAAAGACCTGGACGGATGGAAACAGGTTGGTCCGGGCTCCCGCTATGTTGAAAACGGACTAACCGGCAGCCATGGCGGAATGGGCCTTTGCTATTGGACGAAAGAAAAGTTTGGCGATTGCGTGATCCGTATTGTTTATAAAATGCAAAAGGAAAACAGCAACTCCGGTTTTTTCATCCGAATACCGATTGAACCGCGCGAGGCCTGGATGCCTGTGTTTTATGGGTATGAAGTACAGATAGACAACCATCCGGAAACTTCCGGCGAAGACGACTACCACGTTACCGGTACTTTATATTCGCTGACAAAACCACATGCCAAACCTGGTAAACCCGGCCCGCAATGGAACGTGATGGAAATAACGCTTGACGGCGCGCGTACAATTGTTAAAGTAAACGGCGAACTGGTGACCGATTATACCGAAGGCGACCCTACCCCCGAACGTAAGTTTGATTTCGAACCATTCCGCGGTTTAAGGCCAAATTATGGTTATATCGGGATGCAGAACCATGGCGATGATGACATTGTATTTTTTAAAACGGTTGAGGTAAGGCCGCTTCACCTTCAATAAATTAAATTGACATGGAAGAAAATAAAAACGAAACACCGAAAAACACGATAAGCCGTGGGGATTTCATCAAAAAATCAGCGCTGGCAACAGCAGGCTTTTATATAGTGCCACGCTTTGTTTTAGGCGGAAAAGGTTATACAGCACCAAGTGATAAACTATATATCGCGGCGGTAGGTACCGGGGGCGAGGCCGAAAATGACATCCACCATTATGCTACCGCGCCAAAAAAGAATGCCGAAATTGCTTTTTTGTGCGATGTGGACGAGCGCCCGGGCATGCAGCGGATGAAGGAATTTCCAAAAGCGAAATTTTACCACGACTGGCGCGAAATGTTTGACAAAGAGCATAAGAATTTCGACGCGGTTACTGTGGCTATTCCTGATCATAACCACGCCATCGTTGGCCATAGCGCCATGCAGATGAAGAAACATTTATACCTGCAAAAACCTTTAACCCATGATATTTACGAGGCCCGTGTATTAACCGAAGCCGCAAAAAAATACCAGGTAGTTACCCAAATGGGCGACCAGGGTGCCTCATGCGATGGCATGCGCACCATGCGCGAATGGTTTGAAGCCGGCCTGATCGGCGAGATCCAAAAAGTATATTGCTGGACCGACAGGCCCGTGTGGCCGCAGGGAATTTCCTGGCCTGCAGCAAAGCCACCCGTACCTAAAGAACTGAAATGGGATTTGTGGCTGGGAACCGCCAACTACGTGGATTACATTGATAACCTGGTGCCGTTTAACTGGCGCGGTTGGTGGCAATTTGGTACAGGTGCTTTAGGTGATATGGGCTGTCACATTATGGGGCCGCCATTTAAATTACTTGAACTGGGTTACCCTACAGAAATATCAGGTAGTGCCAGCACCGTTTATACAGGCATCTTTAAAGAGGGTATATTCCCTGAAAGCGGTCCGGTTTCCAGCTCCATTAAATTCAACTTCACCCTGAAAAATGGCAAACCGCTTGATTTGTACTGGATGGATGGCGGCATTACGCCTGAGCGCCTGGCAGAGCTGGATCCGGACGTGAATATGAACGAGGCCTTGGGCGATATCCCGAGTGAAAATGATTTTGAAGGATGTACGCTGTTTATTGGCACCAAAGGAAAAGTATCCTGCGGGTGGGGGGGCAGCCACCCCAGGTTATTGCCGCTATCGCTGAACAAAGATGTGCATGTGCCTGAAAAATATCCGCGTATTGAACGCGGTATGGATGGGCACTGGTGGCAATGGGTTGATGCCGCGATAGCAGGTTATGGTAAAATGGAGGTGGATTCGCCATTTGAAGGCTATGCCGGCCCGCTTACCGAGACCGTGCTGCTGGGTAACCTGTTGCTGCGGAGCTTTGATATCCAGGAAAAAATAAAACGGAACGACCCTGTATATGGCCAAATGGAAGGCTTGAAATTCAGTGGGCGGTACACCGGGTTAAAATGGGATGGCGCCAATATGCGCGTAACCAATTACGAGCCGGCCAACCAGTTTATCCGCCGCAGCTACCGCGAAGGCTGGGGCGACCTGAAACTATAAATTTTTTAACCCGGTGGTTTCTCATTAATCACCGGGTTATATTTTAAAGGGCTCTATTATCAATCGCATAAGCTGACACGGATCAAACAATCTAAATTCGTGATATTCGTTTCAATTCGTGAAATTCGTGCACTATAATTATGCCCGTAGAAAAGCTCCCCTTTAAAAAACAAATTGCCTATGCCTGCGGGATGATCGGCTGGAGCATCATGACGAATATTATCATCGTGATGCTGCCCTATTTTTATTTGCCGCCGTCCAGTTCAGGATTGATACCGCTGGTGCCACAGTTCCTGGTTTTTGGGGTGCTGAATATCATGTCGATTATTGCGGCCTCAGGCCGGCTGGTAGATGCTGTTTATGATCCTTTTATTGCCTCGATGAGTGATAAAAGCGGACATCGCAAAGGGCGGCGCATTCCATTTATGAAATGGGCCATATTGCCCGCTGTACTTTTTTGCGGCCTTACCTTTTGCCCCTTGGTTAGGGGGGAAAGTATGCATAACGCTTTCTGGATCGCCATTACCTTAATAGGTTTTTTTATGGGCGCTACTACCTATATCATCCCCTATAACGCCTTGCTGCCCGAACTCACCGATACGGCTGCTGAAAAAGTTAAATTATCATCTTTTCAGCAGGTGGGTTTTGTTATCGGCATTATCATCAGCGCGCTGGTTAATAACTTTGCCGACCTGGTGCAACATATTTTTGACGTTTCGGACCGAGATTCAGCTGTTCAATATACCATTTGG
>NZ_CAIWNH010000237.1 GCF_903913935.1 uncultured Mucilaginibacter sp. | reverse complement strand
GAATTTGAAGTTGAAAACGGCAGAAAAGGCTTAAACGCGGTAAATGTAAAAGTAATTTAATTATATAATTAAATCATTAAACGTACCAGGCACCTACTCCCAAGTAGGTGCCTTTTTTTATGCCCAATCCTTCTTATTCCGGCGACGGCAGGGAAAACTTGTATTTAGTAACAAAACGTAGTTTATTTTATTTATAAATTAGAAAAAAAAGTTTTCTGCCGGCAAACGATAGAAAATTAGCGAGTGCTTGGCACTGTTATTGTATCCAATAACCTATCTACTAAAATCAAAAAGAAAAAAAAGATGAAAGATCAAACCAGGGTTATAGCCGCGCTTTTAATTGGCGCAGCGGCGGGTGCTGCATTAGGATTATTGCTAGCCCCCGAAAAAGGCGAAACCATCCGCGATGGAATAGCTGATTATATTAATGATTTGGTTGATGCAGCCAAAGACAAGGCACAGGCAGCCTCTAAAGACATTAAGCAATATAGCGGTACAGTTTATGATAAGGCTAAAACCAAACTAAGCGAGGCTGTTAATGATTTGAACGAATACAAGGACGTTGCTATTGAAACCGCACGGTCAAAAACCGGCGATTTGAAAGATCAGGCTCAAAGTAAATTTAATGAAGGTAAAGCCAGGGTAAAAAATGGTTCTGATGAGGTAAATAATTCTATCCAGAATTCATAATAGCTGATTCAAATAAAAACAAAAAACCCGGTTTTCGACCGGGTTTTTTGTTTTGTAGCTTTCTTCAAACTGGCATACACGGTGTCTATTTAGTAGTCCATTTATTATTGCTTTCGTCTGCATCCATAAATATACCGCCATCCAAAATTGCCGATTTAATATCTTTCTTTATTTTGACAAGCAGATTTAATTGCTTTTGGTCCTTTTTCCAAACTACCGGGGTTTGGTGGAAGATGTCAGTAGTGCCATCAGTATAGGTTACTTTTATATCAAACGGAACCGCAAAGCCACCGATATTCTTTATAGCAAAGTCATAGCCGGCATTAGTTTTTGTAACCTTTTGCAAATCAAGGTCGATGTAATAATTGCTAAAAAACCAATTATTAAAAAACCAGTTCAAATCCTGGCCCGATCCACCGTTCATCGAGTTAAAATAATCCCATGGTATAGGATGTTTGCCGTTCCAGTTGTCCATATAAGTATGCAGCGCTTTTTTGAAAAGCTCATCACCCAGCATATCTTTCAAGGCAAAATAGCTTAATGATGGTTTCCCATACGAGTTATTCCCATAACCGCCCCTCAATTCACTTGATGGCGTAATAATAGGCAGGTCTTCAGCAGTCGCCGGGTCATGGATCCAGCGGTTGATCCGAAATTGCTTATAAAGGTTATCTGCCTTATCCTGACCGACCTCTGAAGCCCCGATCAGCCTTTCAAAGGTGGTTGCCCAGCCTTCATCCATAAAAGCATAACGGCTTTCGTTAATACCCATGTAAAAAGGAAAGAAGGTATGGGCGATCTCATGATCCTGAACGAACTGAGCAAACTTGATATCATCGGTATGACTATCGTTCACCATCATCGGGTACTCCATGTCAGCGAAGCCTTCAAACGACGTCATTTTAGGAAAAGGATAGGGCACCCCTGGCCAATTGTGCGAAAGCCAGCTTAATGAGTTACGCCCGGCTTGCACCGCATGATGAAAATCTGCCGACCTGTCATTAAATGCCGACTGCATGCTCGCGCGTCTGCCAGTAGCATCATCAACCACGGCACTTGCTGCATCCCAATCATAATGATCACTTATGCCTACAGCCATATCGCTAACGTTGGTTGCTTTCCACGTCCAGGTATTTTGTTCATTTTGCGCGGTTATGCTCTTTTTTGCAAGGTCCTCTTTTGTGGCAACGTGAATTGTTGAGTCGCTGGTGAAAGATTCCTGCAACCTTTTCTCATATTCGGGCTGCAATACCTGTGAAGGATTTTGCAGCGTACCTGTTGCCCAAACCAAATAATTTTTAGGTACGGTAACGTTTAAAATATAGTCGTTAAAATCGTTATAAAACTCCTGCGCGTCTAAAAATGGCAGGGTATCCCATCCATTATAATCATCATAAACCGACACCCTGGGATAAAAATAGGCCAGGTAATAGGTGGTAGAATCTATCATACCCTCGCGCCCGCTTTGTTTTGACACCTCAAAATGCCATGTAATATCAAGATTGACGGAATCATGCGGCATTAGTGGTTTTAATAAACCCACCATTTGGTTAGTTGCGGCCATCGTTTTATTGTTCCAATCCTTTTTAGTGCCGTTGATCAGAAAATTATCAATTTGCACGCCGGGCGTTAAATAATCATCCCCGGCAGGGCTGAAGCGCGCAACACCGGGCCTGTGGATATTTAATATCAGCTTCATGTTCAGCCGTCTTAAAGTATCCGGGCTATTGTTAAAATAAGTGATCACTTCATGCCCTTTTACCGTGCGGTCAGGCGGCAAGGCAGTGATGGAAATATTATAATGCCCATGGTTTTCCCAGTAATTCTTTCCTGGCCTACCATCCATAGCATGGGTACCTTTTTCATAAGCACGTTTTATATCGCGCGGCATATAAAGGTCCTGGGCCTGCACCTGCCAT
>NZ_CAIWNH010000236.1 GCF_903913935.1 uncultured Mucilaginibacter sp. | reverse complement strand
CGACCAGTTCAGGCTCCTTGGCTTTTATTCGGATCTGACTTATGAAACACCAGGCGGCCTCACCCTCGCCCAGTTTGAGGCCGACCCGCAGCAGGCCCGCATCCCCACAAAATTTACGCCCGGGGCCATTCAGCAAAAAGCAGGGATCTATCAGAAAGTGCTTTTTGGCGGCGCGGTTAATGAATATCATTTTAATGAACATCTTCGCAATGTGCTGTCTGTTTTTGGTACTTATGTTGATTTTGCCAACCCTTTTATTACTAATTACGGCCACCGTTACGAGGGCACTTATGGCTTTCGCACCTACTTTGAATATACCGGCGATACGCTTAAAAACTATAAATGGAAAACAAACTTCGGGGTGGAGTGGCAGCAAACCAATTCAGCTATCAATAACTACGGGAACCGGAACGGGGTGAGGGATACCGCCCAGACTTTAGATAAGATCAACACCAACCAACATTTTTTCTTTGGACGCTACGTGGCTGATATTGCCAAAAGGTTTCACCTGGAAGCAGCCTTGAGTTTGAACTTTTATGATTATAAGTTCTTGAATGTTTACCCAAACGTGGAAACTGCTTATACCGACCGTTATTTTACACCGCAGTTAATGCCGAGGATAGCGCTGGCATACCAAATCACCAATGATTTTGTTTGGAGGGCCTCGGTTAGCCGCGGATATTCAACTCCAACCACTGCGGAGATCCGGCCAACGGATCATGCCATCAACCCCAACCTGCAAGCGGAAGACGGATGGAACTATGAAACCGGTTTCCGCCTGCGCAATACCGATGAAACCATGTTCCTGGATGCATCGGTGTTTTATTACCGCATTAACAACGCCATTGTTCCGCGTTTTAACGCTGATGAAACAACCTATTATATCAACGCAGGCGGTACCAGCCAGCCGGGGCTTGAGGTATATTTTACCGACTGGATCATCCGTCAAAACAATTCGGATTTTATCCGGGGCCTGCAGTTTAATGAATCGGTTACGCTTGATCATTTCAAATTCAGCAGCGATTATCATGATGCCAGCAATAGCTACGCCGGCAACCAGTTAACCGGCGTGCCTCAACAGGTGGTAATCACCAGCGTGCAGATCAAATTCCCGCAGTATTTATATCTATACCTCGAACATAACTACACCGCCCGCATCCCGCTGAATGATGGCAATACAGTATACGCCCCGCATTATAATTTATTAGCAGCAAAAGCCGGCTGGCAGCATAAACTAAACCGCAAAAGCCGTTTTGAACTGTACGCCGGGGCCGAAAACTTGCTGAACCAAAAATACAGCCTGGGCGATGACCTTAATGCCCTTGGCAGCCGCTACTATAATGCAGCAGCACCACGCAATTATTATGTTGGATTTAATGTGGTGTTTTAGGGGTAAAGATTCGACAACTTTCAAAAATTGCACAAATAATTCTATTCATCAATATTTTAGCTGTAAATTGGCGATATAGTTATCACAATACGATGAATTGCCGTTATCCTCTCTTCCTGGTATTTGTTTTTTTCCTGATGGCGTCATGCAAAAAAAGTCAACAGCAGCAAATGAATCCGGTCAATTTGCAAAGCATCAAACTAAGTAAAGACACACTTAATTTATTTGTCGGCGTTCAAGGTGCATTCATCGTAACCATCTCACCTTCAAACACAGCTGATTCCGTTTTGTTGTACTCCTCATCCGACACCTCTATAGCGAAGGTACGAAAACCAGGTATCGTAAGTCCGGTTAAAGCTGGGACGTGCATAGTTACAGTAAAAAATAAGGCGAACACAGTTAGCGCGACCTGTATTGTTAATGTGATCGGGATTAAATTAAATAAAACGTTGTCTTCTTTGGTTCAGGGCACCAGTGATACACTAACGGCTACCATAATACCCTCAACCATTGCAAATAAAAATATCATATGGAGTTCATCAGATACTTCCATAGTAAAAGTAAATGCGCTGGGCATTATTACTGCAAAACATCCGGGCAACGCTATCATAAGGGCGTCTGCTCAGAGTGGCTTTGTTACTGCCGACTGCCGGATTTATGTTATAGAACCGACCGTTACCGGTGAGGCCTTCTATACCGATACAACCGTAAACAACGTTGCGGGAAAAGGCATTTCCTTTAAATTTGTAAATTCGGCACCATACCCTGTCCAGATATTGGAATGGTATGTGTCTGATTCGAATGGAAAAAAAATAGGAGATATTGCAGGCTCACCTATTGAAATCCTCCAACCACATGCCGTATACAACAGTCCTGTTCAATTTTTTGAAAGCAGCCTCTATACATCTGCCCGTGGAGGCCTATCGGTATGTCCGCTTACCGTTCATTTTGTTTATAATGAAAACGGGGCAGCATACAACATGGTCTTTACCTATCCAATAAATATTATTTTGGGGTTGTAGGGGATGTTTTTCGGGCAATGAAGCTCGATAATAACAACCTGAATAAAAATCAATGAATTTTTTTGGAAAGCAGCAGGAGCGCCCTCAAAACGCCCCTACTGCTTATTTTTATGGAGTAACTGGTTCTGAAACGTTGCCCCCGCGGCCTTTATTATCAAAGGCACGGAACTTAACGGTGTTTCCTGTTATTGTAACAGCATCGGTATAGACCTTACTTTTGGCATCCGGATCGGTGCCGTCAGTCGTATACCTGATGGTTAATCCTGGGAACTGGATGTTAGCCACATATTTGCCATCCTGCAAAACAACGCCCGGTTTCGGCACGCGGTAGTTGTAGCCGCCATCCAGATAACTCAGGCGCGGCAGCTCCCTTTTACCCAATACATTTACAAAGTTTACCCAGGCAACCTGGTAAAGCGAATCGCTTTTGGCGGTGTTGGTTTCGGTGGCCCAATCCGGGTCCTTGCTCCAGGCGCGTTCGGCAAAACCCAAAAGGCGAGGCAATAGCATATATTCCAGGCGTTCGGTGCTTTTAATGTTCTCGCCCCAAACGGCGCATTGCAGGCCTAAAATATTGGTTTTGCCATAGTCGGTAAGGCGTTGTTTGCCGATAAAGATATTACGGTTAAGCGGCAACCCGTCCCGGTCGACTTTCGCGTTTTTAAAATAATCGTATGGGATGAACGAAAACGGTTTATCAATATCCGCGAAGGCGCCCCAATAATAACCCGGCTCATCAAAGGATTTATAATGCGCCATATCAAAATACAAATTGGTAACCGGGGTAAGCACGGTTTTGTAACCGGCATTGGCCAGTTTGTAGGCCAGGTCTTCGTTGCCGCCGCCCAGCGTGTTGTTCCAAACTTCGGCCTGCAAATGCTCGGGCATAAAATCAGGGTTGGGCACATAAAAGGTATTGCCGTCGAGCTTGGTTTTCCGCAGCGCCATTTCTTCCCAGCCGGAGGTGTACAGCCCTCTGGCTTTCATTAACTGGTTCACCCGGCCGTAGAAATAGTACCACAGGTCGCCGGTGCTTTGTATTTCGGGGTGGGTAGCTTTCAACTTGAGATAAGCCGGGGATTGCTCCCAAACGCCTTTGGGCACCTCATCGCCGCCCCAGTTGATCGTTTTTAGCGGTACGCCCGCCTCTTTATACATTTTCACTACGTCATCCATTACGGTTTCCACAAAGTTGTAGGTGGATGGCAGCGAAACGTTGATCACATTATCTGTCCAGTATTGCGCGGTGCTGTATTGCGATTTATCCTCAGGGTCGCTTAATCGGTATTTCCAGGCTTCGTCTTTTTTTCCTTCGGCCATCAGGCGGTCATAGCGTGCATCCATTGATTTGATGGCGCCCCTGGCATGGCCAGGCGCTTCAAATTCGGGAATCACCTGGATATGCAGTTTATCGGCATATTTTAAGATCTCCATAAAATCAGCAACCGTATAAAAGCCGGTACCTGTTTTGTTTTCAATCTCGCCGCCGGAACCATGCGATGGCGGTAAAAAATGCTTGCTATCCAACGTATGCCCGCGTTTGGCGCCAACATCCGTCAGTTCAGGCAGCGACGGGATCTGCAGCCGCCAGCCTTCATCCTCTGTTAAATGCATATGAAATACATTCAGCTTATATAAAGCCATTACATCCAGAATCCTCATAACCTCGCTTTTCGACTGAAAATTTCGGCCCACATCCAGCATAAACGCACGGTAGGGGAAACGGGGCTCATCTTTGATCTCGACACATGGGATTCGGATTTCCTTTTGTGGATGTTCCAATGCTGATGGTGGAATAAGTGTTTTTAGGGATTGAATTCCGTAAAATGCGCCGGTTGATGTTGATGCACTTATCAATATCATATGAGGTGTAACAGAAAGCTCATACCCCTCTTTGCCTAAGCCACTTTTGAACCCTAACACAATATTTCTAATGTTACTTGAAAGTGGATTGGCTTTAAGTTTCTCTCCTAGCAATGATTCAACATATGTTGTTAAGTAATCGGCTTCTTTCGGAAAACTTTCCTTTCCTTGAACAAGGTCTATAAAGTCTTCTCTGAATAGGGCAAAGTAGCCATTAACGCCATCCCCCGGAGTCTCCTTATAACTCACCGGCGTTGGAAACACCTTAGTTAACTGTTGCCCTGGTATATCCTGTATATTTTTATTCTGATCAAAAATAATAGCCGGTGTGATCAAACCCACATAATTGGGTTTAAAGGGTTTTATGCTCCAGGCACCTGTATTGTATCCTTTATCGGGCTGGTTGTCCCAAACCACATAAAAGCCATCCGGGCCGTCGGTAATGTTTACTACGGGCTCATCAGCGATATACTCGATCCGCAAAGATTGCCCCGGCTTTATTTCGGTGAAGGTAGCGGTAGGGGTTAGGCTAAACAAGTCGCCGTTCACAAAATCAATTTTGGCATTGCCGGTTACCGTAGCCGGTGTTATAAGCCTTGCACAATTGAAATACATTTTCCAGCCTGCTGCCGGGAAAGTGTTTTTACCATTATTGGTAATGGTGATGGCATTTAAAGATTGGTCGGGTGTTTTATAATTGTTTTGAACCGGCTCCCAGGTGATGCTCAAATCGTGCGCGTTAAATGCCGGGGCATCTTTGGGTTTGGCAGCAAGGTTAATGCAGGTTAATGCCGATAAAAGAAAAACGATACAATGCTTCATAGCTTAATTATCAGGTTATAATGAATGGTAAATATAGATGAATTACCAAATAATAAAAACTTTTTAAAATATTTTAAAAAGTTTTTATTCAATAAACAAAAATGCCGCGGACCAAGGGTTATTTAATCACCAATGATTCGCGGCACAATAATATAATTGGAAATATTCCTGCTTATTTATGGATCATCTTATAAAAACGCACATAATCAACCTGCATGGTTGCCGGGCAAACATTGGTGGCTACACCCTTTGAGCCACCCCAGCTTCCGCCTATCGCTATATTCATTAGCAAATGAAATTTTTGATCAAATGGCCACGAGGCTGTTCCCGCTCCCTGGTTCACGTAGGTGAACATCGCTACATCGTCATAATAACCCCTGATCGCATAAGGTGTCCAGTCTACGCGGTATTTATGGAAAGCCGAAGTGTCTGTAGAGATGGTTGTTGTTGCGGAATGCCCGTTGGCGCCATAGGCCGCTTGGTCATGCACTGTAAAATGCACATTTAAGGGGTCAAAACTCACCTGCTCCATAATATCGATCTCGCCGGAATTTGGCCAGTTGCCGTAAACATAATCATTTGGCAGCATCCAGATAGCAGGCCATGAACCTTTCGGGCTTGCAGGCAGCTTTGCAAGGGCCTCAATACGGCCATATTTCAGCCAGCCGGTATTTTTTGACACCATACGGGCCGACGAATAGTTGCTGGTACCAACCGTCTCGTTAAGCGCGCTGATATGCAGCACACCATTGCTTACATATGCATTTTTAATGGAGTTGGTATAGTTCTCCAATTCCTGGTTGCCCCATCCGCCGCCGCCAAGGTCGTATCCCCACTTGGACGTATCCGGCGTGCCTGAATAATTAAATTCATCAGAGTATACCGGTGTTGTTTCAAACGACCAGTTTGAATCCACAGGGGCAGGCGGAGGCGTAATTACCAGCGGCCCTGGTTTTACCGTGTTGCTTTTTGAACACGATGCTAAAAAAAATGCGGCCGCACCGCAAAATAGGTATGCTAACGTTTTTCTCACAATACAATAATTGGTCTTATTAATCAAAAATAAAAAAAAAAGCTGGTTATCAATAGGAACCAGCTTTGATTTTTTATAAAAGATATTCTTAATACGATTAAATATCTTCCATGCCGTACTGTTTAAGCACATCTGCAGGAACACCTGTCCACCTGTTTGGCGAGTTACCCACATAGCCCAGGTCTTCTATGCCAATTTTGCTGGTATAGAAACCGGTAGCTGTTAAATCGCGCATCAGGTTAAAAAAGGAAACGCCCTGTTGCAGTTCGGGTTTTGCTTTTTTGGGATAGGCAATAGCGGTAACGATCTCCAGTTGCTGGGCACCCGCTGCTTCAGCAAAGGTTTTGCTATAACGGTTAAGGCATTGCAGGTCGAGCCAGCGCAAACCGCCGCGCATGGGGGTTTGGTTCTCGGGCATATCTTTAACTATAAACTCAATAAAATCGGGCACTTTAGCATCCGAAGCGCTGCCTGAGCGGGCATCTTTGGGGATAATGATATCCGCAAGGATGGTAATAGTCGCCATCTCGTGGTCATTAAAAAATTTGGCTTCGTTTAATTTTTTATCCCGGGCTATTTCATTGGGCAGGCGGCCTGCTTCATCGGCCCCGGCAGCCTTGTTGGTTGTATCTTCTGCTAATTTTTCATTTTTAGGTTTACAGGCTTCTACCAGGCTGGCAGCCGCAAGCGTGCCAATGCCTAAAAATTTAAGAGAGTCGCGTCTGTTCATTGTGTCGTTAATATTTAAAACAAATTAAACATTCAATTTTTTTCTTTGTTCCAGGATGTACTCAGCCGTACGCATTGATAGCGCAAGGATGGTCCATGTTGCATTTTTATCACCCTGCTGCACAAATGGAGAGGCGTCAACCACAAACAAATTCTTGCAATCATGCGCCTGGCACCATTTATTTAAGGCGGATTTTTTAGGATCGTCGCCCATGCGCACTGTCCCCACTTCGTGGATAATGCGGCCGGGGGCCTCCAGGCCATAATTGGTTTCCGGGCCTTCCATCGGGCTGTAAATCGCCCCCATCTCATGCATAATGGATTGGAATGTTTCCTGCATGTGTTTGGCCTGTTTAATTTCGTAATCGCTCCATTTGTAATGGAAGCGCAAAACCGGGATCCCAAATTTATCTACCACGTTAGGGTCAATCTCGCAATAATTATCCTCGCGGGCAATGGCCATACCGCGGCCGGCCATGCCGAAACCTGTGCCATAAAAACGACGGTAATCATCCTTTAAGGAAGCACCGAAACCGCCCGCTTCCTTCGGTTTCGCGTCACGTCCCGGTACTTTATCGTTCATGTCCTGCATGCCAAAGCCGAAACCATATTCAGGCATACCCATTCCGCCGCCAAATTCAATGTGATAGCCGCGGGGGAAATCAAGTTTCTTATTATCACTCATCCATGGGCCATAGATGTGTATACTGCCTGTACCGTCTTCATTATACCGTTTACGGTCAAGTAACTGCGGTAACCACCCGCCAGCGCTTGAGCCGGTTGAATCGTGCAGGTATTTACCCACCACGCCGCTGCTGTTGGCTAAACCACCCGGGTGGGCAGCTGATTTGGAGTTGAGCAGCAGCCTTGCCGATTCGCCGGCGCTGGCGCCAAGGATCACTATTTTTGCGGATACCTGGTATTCCTGCATATCATCTTTATTGATATACGAAACACCGGTAGCAAGGCCGTTAATATCTGTCAGCACCTCGCGTACCATTGCATTCGGGATCACCTTCAGATTTCCGGTTTTCATGGCCGGGATCACCAGGCACGATGAAGCCGAAAAATCACCATAAACTTTACAGCTTCGGCCACATTGCCCGCAAAAGAAGCAAGCTCCGCGATCTTTATTGTTAGGGAGCGCTTCAGTAAGGACAGATCCACGGCCTGCGATTACTTTTACGCCTGCCTTTGCAGCGCCCTTTTTAATATAAAGCTCGTTAAGCCGCGGTTTTGGTGGGGGCAGGAAAATGCCGTCAGGTTCATTGGGTAAATTCTCGACGGTTCCGTAAACGCCTATCATACGGTCAACCTTGTCATAAAAAGGTTTTACCTCATCATAGGTTATTGGCCAGTCGTCTGTTAAGCCGTCAATATGATGGCCTTTAAAATCATTGGGGCCCATCCTCAGCGAAATGCGCCCCCAGTGGTTAGTACGCCCGCCCAGCATCCGCGAGCGAAACCAGTAAAATTCAGTTTTGTCTTTTGTCGTATAGGGCTCGCCCTCCAGGTCCCAGCCGCCGAAGGCGCCGTCAAAATCGCCAAAATTACGGGTGTTGGTACTTGCCCCCCGTCGCGGTGATTCATAGGGCCATTTCAGCTGCATTGAATCTTTGGCCGGATCGAAAAAAGGGCCGGCTTCTAACATTAATACTTTTAAACCGGCATGCGCCAAAACATAGCCGGCCATACCGCCACCTGCTCCGGAGCCAACAACAATGGCATCATACAGCGTAGCTGATTTTTTAATCTGAATATCGTTCATGTGGTGATAGAGACTGGAGATTAGAGATTGGAGATTAGAAAAAGCCGGCAGTGTTTTGTTATTGCCTAACCTCTAATCACCAGTCTCTAATCTCTAAATTACAATTCTTTAATTTTTATATCCTTAAATGAAACTACTGCGCCATGGTCCTGCAAAGCGATATGGCCTTTTGGATAGGCGGCAAAATCTTTCCAGGTTTTAAACTTGCTTTTGTTCAGCATTTCCAGCCATTCAGCGCTGCCAATCTGGGTATCAATAACCTTTTTGCCATTCAGCCAAAAGGTAAGGTGCCCGTTCAGTTTTTTGATGGTTACCTTATTCCAGTTGCCGGCAGGTTTAGCAGGATATGCCGGGGCCTTCATATCATACAAAGCGCCGGCACGATGTGTAGCCAGTTTATTATCTTCAGCTTTCTGATCATCCAGTACCTGCATTTCTATACCGGAAAGATATGTCGCATCTAACGAAGCATCTTCATGAACACCGAAAATGATACCACTGTTGCCGCCCTCAGCAATTTCCCACTCTAATGATAGTTCGTAATTTTCATATTCCTTATCGGTTACCAGGTCGCCCTGCTCGGGCGCTTTCGGGTCAAGCTGCAGTGCGCCGTCAACAACTTTCCATGCGCCGGGGCCTGTTTTTAAATAACTATGCCAGCCCGTGGTTGTTTTTCCGTCGAACAAGTTAACCGTTTGTGCTTTCATTGAATTTACGGCAATCAATGCCGGGATAATTAACAGGAGTCTTTTCATTCTATAGTTTGTTTTAAAAAATAAAGGCAGCAAAATCGCCGGTTATATTGGTTAGTAAAAATAGTATAATTTTTTTTCGGTTTGCAAAACTTACAATTTTTATCGCAATTATAATAGAAGTGTTACGTGGGGTGAGGGATCAGCTGTTGGAGACGAGAGATTAGAAAGACACTTTCAGGATGAAAATAAAGCACCGGCTATACGCTGATTATACGGCAGCCTGGCCTAAATTGGGGGGGGGTATAACAAGTTTATTTTTGTATCAACCTTTTCAATTTCAGGCTTCAATTAAACGCGCTTATATTCTTTTAATTTTTCTTTTGAGATCAACAAGTAGCGGTCCTTCAGGCAACGGGCGCAAAAATAACGTTTAACAGGTAAAAAAACAGCAGGTTACGGCCAATCCAATTTCTTTGTTTTTGAAAGTGCAGCGGCGCGTTGCACTTATAGCATTTTAGGATCTTTTTTTGCATCAGGTAAATAATATATCAAATCACGCGGGGGCACATGAACTTCGAATGTAAATTCATTTTCATCAATACACAAAAAACAAATACAAATGTTACATTCGTAAATATAAAATTTCATTATGATTAAAATATTAATCTAATATGAAAGTTGAAATATACCCGCAAAAGGTAAACGCAACATCTTGCGGCTGAACCTGTCCCATAAAATTTATAAAACAAATTCAACATCATTTTAATGTTTTGTGTTTTATTTTCTATTATATTTGATAAGGCAATTCACCAATATAATACCTCAGCATCATGAAAAAAGTTTCCAATATCCTTACCCGTAAGGGGAACAGCGTTGTCGCCATAGATGGCAGTACCACAGTTTTAGACGCATTAAAACTAATGTCCGACAAAAATATTGGCTCGGTAGTGATCACTGAGGATGGTGCATACGCAGGCTTGCTTACCGAGCGTGATTACGCCCGCAAAGTGATCCTCCAGGGAAAATCATCACTGGAAACCCAGGTAAGAGAGATCATGAGTACCCATTTCCCCCGTATGATACCTGAAAACTCAGTTGAAACCTGCATGCATGTAATGAGTGAAAATAATATCCGTTACCTTCCCGTTTTTACTAAAGACGACAAAATGTGCGGTATTGTTTCCATCAGTGACGTGGTAACAGAAACTATCCTCTCGCACGAAGAAACGATTGAACACCTGAAAAGCTATATTCAATCTTGAGGAATTTCGGATGTCGGATGTTCGATGTCGGATTTTTGAATTGAATTTCGCTATTTATTTGTTTTCGATGTTTCCAAAATGGCCACACCGTTCTGGAATATAGATGTCGTCGTTGTCCTTATTCATATGCTACCTGTTATTAATTCTACCTTTTCTCCTTATCATCTTTGCGCGTTTGTCAGGCAGCCATACAATTTAGGCAAGGATACCGTTTGTACGTTTTAAAAAAGTGGAAGCTCGATTTAGACTGTTTTCGACCTAAAAAATTAGAATTTTCAAGTATCCGACAAAGCTGTTATGGTTAT
>NZ_CAIWNH010000235.1 GCF_903913935.1 uncultured Mucilaginibacter sp. | reverse complement strand
TGACCAA
Source organism: uncultured Mucilaginibacter sp. (assembly GCF_903913935.1). GTDB lineage: Bacteria > Bacteroidota > Bacteroidia > Sphingobacteriales > Sphingobacteriaceae > Mucilaginibacter. Next base: position 9,721 of record NZ_CAIWNH010000235.1, on the reverse strand, counting down.
CGACATACTATCCAGCAGAACGTTTTTACATTTTGCAGAAAGCTGAAACGCAGGGCCCATATACCCTGAATCACTTTGCAAAACAATTTTACCCTTTGCTTTAATAGTTAAACTATCCTTATTGATTTGTATAGCTTCACTGATAAGTAAAGGCGCTGTGAAGGATGTATCTGATAATATTAAAACACGTCCTTTTACCTGGTCTATAGCCTGCTGTAATTTTATTTCCTGCTTATTTTTTTGCTTTTTAACGAGTACCGTTGATTGCATAGGCTGAGAAGGCAGGTTACCCTTGTTTTTCATGTATTCATAAACGGATACTGCCAAAAAAAACAGCACCAACACATATAACAGGGTTACCATGCCGGTTTTGCTTTTTGTTTTTCGCAGCTTTTCCGTTGGCTCACGATCCCCCGCTGTTAAGGGATTGGTTTTGATACCCGTACTTTTATTCCCACTCGCTACAGGTTTCGCGGTTTCAAACTGAACTTTTTCCTTATTATTCTGAACCAGAACAACCGTTATATTATCCGCCCCGCCGTTTTGGTTAGCAGCATCAACCAATTGATGGCATTTTTCTTTTAACGATGCATCAGAAGACACAATTCCGTTTATTTCAATACTGTTAACCATATCAGTTAATCCATCACTGCACAGTAAAAGCATATCTCCTGTAAGGAACGGCGACTGACCGGTTTCAACATATTCTTTATCATCCCCTAAATGCTTATCAAGGCCCAAGGCTTTATTGATCTCGTTGCGTTTGGGGTGTTTCATGGCCTCTTCTTCGGTCAACCTCCCCGAATCCTCCAAAAAACCTACAAACGATTGGTCATGCGAGATTTTTACCAGCGAATTGTCCCGCACCAGGTAGAGCCTGGTATCACCCACATGGGTAAAATAAAACTGGTTGTTTTGTATATCAGCCAGCACCAGTGTACATACACATGCCATATGTGCATGTTCTTTAGAACTTTGCTTTTCCTCCAATATCTTTTGGTTAGCCTGGTTAAAACAATCCAGCATCATAGGGATGATCTCACCTGACGGTTTCTCCAGCCTTTTCAAAATAACTTCGCGTGCCAGTGCAGCGGCGATTTCGCCTCCGGCATATCCGCCAACGCCATCAATCACACTGGCAATAATGAATTGATTATTGGCGGTAATCTCTGCAACGAAAGTATCTTCATTGTTCTTTCGTTGCTTGCCTGGGTCGGTTATTCCGAAAAATTGTTCAGTCATTCGGTTTACGTGAGTTTTTTATATCAAAAAAATGAGTTGCCAGCAAAGCCACACAAATAATCAGTATTCCGGAGGATAATATCTGCGACATTTTTTTATGATTTAAAAATGTTTACGCCGACTATTCCATTTAGTAAAATCTTCGAATTTACCGGGAGCTCAACCCATGACGGCGAGTTGATATCACTTTTAGTCACCTTATTTTCATTGAGGATTGTCAATTCGCCAAACGAGGCTAAATAAAACTTGCCATCCGATTTGTTATACCTGATTTGTAAATGTGGTGTGTTTACCCACTCTGACGGGATTTTAAAAATGTCACTTTCCTCCCTTGTCTCGTCTTCTCCCGAAACCACAATTTCATCATCAATCATTAAATACTCCACCTTTTTGCCTGCAAACTGTTTATCGGGCAATATAGTTTCAAACCGCGCAAATTTCTTTTGGGCCCTGCCTGATGGTACATATTCAATATTACCCGCTTCTTCTACATAGGGAAGTTCATAGTAACCTTCGCTATAATAATTAAAGCCATTCAAAATCTCCTGGCTAACGTCAAAAGTCTGTGCTATGCCTGTTTGTCTTGGAATAAAAGTAACCCTTAAGTTTTCCTCTTTTTTGGTGCTGCCAGGTAATAATTTTCCGATAAAACCTATATCTCCCCTGGCATAGTCGGGGTGCGAAACCAGCCTGAACACCCATTTCGAGCTGGACGGTTCAACCACCTTGCCCGCCATGCGGTATTGTTTTAACAATTCATAAAACTTTTTTACTGTCTCATTAATTATGATTCCGAAAATGCCCTGTTTGTTATGCATAAACTCAGCATAATCCTCGGCATTAAAACTAATAATGTACTCGTGATAAAAAACGATCCTATCCGCGAAAGACAGCAACCTGATGGAGTCATTAAATTTTTCTATCACATAATTATAAACATCATCAGGCGTAAGTGTCAGCTGCTTTTTTGCTTTGCTGTTATTGTTATCGCCATTTAAAAACCAATCCTGGATACCTAATCGCTGCCAGATAGTACTTTTTGCCGCCATTTGATCGTTAATTGTTAGGTTTACTTGAGGTATCTGCAACTGTGCTATCAGGATGCGTCTGCGGATTCATACCCGCTTTAATTGCATTAAGCGTAGTTGAATCAACCAGCTTTTGTTTTTCCCGGTGTTTCCTGGCGTAATATTCGTTGGCCACTTGTTCGGAATCGATAGTCTTTGGTGTATCAACAACCGTTTTAGCGACAGGGTTAACAGGAACAGCGGATTTGGAAAACAAAGAATAGCCGGCTAATGCCATAAACACGAATAATAAAACCATAAATCCGTAAAACACCGGTTTTGATAAATTGATCATTCCAGTGTCTGCGGGCGGTGTATAACTGGCTGCAGATACGGGTGGAGCTACTTCTTCAATTGCTACCTGAATAACTTTGGAATTATTTCCCCTACCGGCGTTAATATCGGCAATACTATTTTCAATAATTGCCTCCTGTAATTGCATCCCATTTATATACCGGTTCTCGGGCAATTTTTCAAGGCAATCTGCTATCAAATCCAGCAACCATCCAGGCACCTGCATTTCCCGCTCTTTTTGGGTCGCCGTCCAATTTTCGGGGAGATGCTGCCGGCGTAGCTCTATCAGGTCGGGTAACGCCGATTCCATGTGCGCTATCATCACCGTATTCCTGGCAGTTTCGCCGTTGTCCTTTAATGGAAAAGGCACCTGGCCTGCGAGTAATTCGTATAAAATCACCCCATAGCTATATACGTCTGTCTGAAACAGCATTTTCCCCTCATTTTGCTCGGGAGCCATAAATTCGATGGCACCTGCGTGCCGCATACTGCTGCGGCGTTGCTCATCAGACATCGCCGACAGACCGAAATCAAGCAAAATGTAATTTCCTGAATGTATATTAAACTTTACATTATTGCTTTTAATGTCGCCATGTTTTACCCCAACTTTATGGCAATGGCACAGGGCATTTGCAAGTTGATCGGCTACTTTTATCGTTTCTTTTATGGTAAAAATAGCTCCATGAGGCGGTTTGAGCAACTCTTCAAGGTCGGGCCCTTCAATGAACTCCATTTCTATAAATGGGAATGAGCCGCTTTCGGTGATACCAGAATTTAGTATTTTAACCACATTGGGATTAGGCACCTCATTTACCTTTTTCAGTTTATCTACCTCGTTCAGAAAGTTACGGTAGTTTTTATCATCGGTGCTTTCGGTGTGAATAGGCGTTGGTAACAATTTAACAGCGCTGATGATCGGCCCAATCCGTCTTCCTTTATAAACTGACCCTTGTCCCCCTGTGCGCAACGCACCCATGTTTTCCAGACCTTCAGCAATTGTAAATACTTTACTCATTCTTTCTTTTAAGCTTTTTCCAGTTCAAATACCACTGTTAGTTAACGTCAATAAATGTATTATGTTTATATCAATTATGATAAAGTTTTGCTTTAAAAAACACATTTTCGACTTACAATAACTAAAAAGTTAATCTGATGCTCAATTTACCACAATACAACCACATACCTTTACAATATAAAAATATAAACGCTGGGTTAACGGGCTGGGTAGCTTTATATTTTATTTTAAGTTGCAAATTTCTATTTTAATAGTTTAGTTTGCTGATATTTATCGCCAACCCTTATTTACGTGAAAATAATTTTACTATCAGGCAGCATTTATGCTATCCCCTCCCTGCATTTTTTAGCCGGGCAAAACATGATTGAAGCTGTTGTCTCGGTTGGAGATGTGAATAAATATAATATGCAATTGGAGCAAGCCTCAAAGCATATGAATATTCCTTTTGTAAGGTTAAATAAAGATCAGCTCCTTACAGATTTCAAAAAAATGTTGCTTGAAACCAGCCCTGATGTGGTTTTGGTGTTTGGGCTGGGCTGCAAGGTTCCGTCAGAATTATTTAAAATCCCAAAAAAAGGTTTTTATAACGTACATTTTAGCCTATTACCAGCTTACCGAGGCCATAGCCCGGTTTTCTGGCAACTTAAAAACGGCGAAACGACAGGTGGAGTAACGATACATAAGATCAATGAAAAGTTTGATGACGGCCCTATTTTAGCTCAACAAGCGGTTACCATATTTCCGGGAGACAGCTATGGTATTTTTTCGGCACGTTTAGGGATAGAAAGTACGATGCTTGTTGGTAATGCCATGATGCAGTTAAATATGCCCGGAGAGGTGGTTTTAACCGAACAGGATAGGGAAAAAATCAGTTACGGCCCAGCTCCTTTGCTGAATGACCTGAAGATCCACTGGGAGACTCAAACGGCAAAAGAAATCGAATGCCTTGTAAATGCCAGCAATCCCGATTACGGAGGCGCTATTACGTTATTGCGGGGCCAGCCAATTCATATACTTGAAGTGAATATGGCACTGCTAAACAACCCAAACCCGGAGGGAGTTACCTCGGGCACTATTGTTCATTCTGACCCTAACTATGGCATATTTGTTGCATGTATAAACTCAGAATATTTAAGGCTTAATATTCTGCAATCTCATGAAGGCATACTATCAGGTTTTAAACTGGCCGGCATGGGTGTTATGCCGGGTGAAAAGTTTGACACCGTTCCGGAAACCGCAGATTTTACAGCAATTTAGGCGAATTTGCCCCGCTACCAAAACGATAGCTCAAAGTCACCTCATGCGTCGGAATATTTATACCACCAAGATCCTGCGATGCGGTATTGAACTGGTAACTGTAGCCGATATGGAAATTGTCAACATTGATGGTTATAATACCAGCCGCCTGTTTGGTGGTACGATAGTCAACACCGATTCCTAATTGTTCTTTCAGTATGATAGTACCTGAAATATCTGCTGTTAGCGGAACCCCTTTTGTATAAGCTACAAGCGCCGCAGGTTTAAATTTAATGTCTTCATCAAGATCCATGAGCAATCCACCTGCAAAATAGTAGTGGTTATCAAAGTTAATACTGCTTTGTTGAGAAGCGGTGCCTAAACTGGTTATGGTCAGTTCAGGCACAGATATCCCGATATAATAAGTGTCACTGTAATACATCACGCCGAAACCAATGTTGGGTTTAATTGCCCTTAAGTTATTCCGGAACTGCGGATCGTTTGGATCTAGTTGCGAATAATTGGCCACATAATCTCTGACACCTGCATTTATTGATACCGCCAGGAAATCATTTTGTCCTAATTGTATGCCTTTGGCAAAATATGCGTTGGCTTCCGTTTGGTTTTCGATCGCGAACTGGTCATTCAACACGATCAACCCTGCGGACGCATTGATGTCCTCAAATGGCAGGTTCAAAGTTGCCAGAAATGTGGTTGGAGCCCCGGGAATCCCTATCCATTGTTTTCTTGCCAAAGTACTCACAGAGCCAGCCTTGTCAAGTAGCGAATAGGCAGGATTTAAAGGAGTTAGGTTATCCATATATTGGGTATATGTTAACCCCTGTTGCTGGGCACAGGCACTGTTTATGCCTGTCAGCAACAATATAAATAACGCCAATAATTTTAATCGTTTTGTATGTTTTTCCTTCATATAGCCTCTGTCAACCTACCGGCAAAGTATAATAGGTTTATGTTTTCGGTATTTTCCGGAAATTTATAAACTATTTTACGAAAAACATAAAAATAATTAGGTGTTGGTAAAAGATTGTTATAAAAAAAAACAACCTTTAACCTCACTTTGATCCTCATGCGGAATATACGCTATCGGGTGGTTATCAATACTTCAGCACAATAAATCCAGTTTTGTGTTGAGTTACGCCATTGACGCTAACGTCAAGTGAATAGAAGTAAGTTCCCGGTAATTGCATTGTGCCGTTTTTATTGGAATGACCATCAAATACCTTTGTACTGTTGTCATATCCTTTGGCCTCGTATACCAGCTGCCCGCTCTTATTCATGATCTGCAGTTTGTTATCCGGATAATTGGCGATGCCATCAATCAACAGGAAGTCGTTGATGCCATCCCCGTTTGGCGACAGGCCCTGGTGTACCGCGATCTCTTCACCCATCATTTGCGGATGATCAGTAGGATTTGTTACACTTATTGGTTCATAAACGGTGTTCAATGACCCTGATGCACGGGTTACCGTTATGGTATAGGTTTTGGTAGTGGTGCCGTTTTCGGCCGTTACCACCGTGCTGATCACATTGGAACCTACAATTAAAGGAATAGCTCCTGAAGCGGTACCAGTACTTACCGCAGAGCCATTTACTGTTATCGTTGCCAGGGCATCGGCGCTTTTTGGAGTCACCATTACCGATGTTACTGAATTGGCCACTGATGCGGTATAACTGGTAGTTGCTGTTGCAAACGCAGGTGTTAATGTACCGGCGCTTATCGTTAAGCCCCAAAGGTTGGCATTGGCAGGCAACGCACGCGTTACCGTTATTGTATAAGTTTTGGTGGTGGTGCCGTCCTGGGCCGTAACTACAGTTGTTATGGTATTGGGTCCTGTATTTAACGCGATGGCACCTGAAGCCGTACCCGAACTTACTACAGCTCCATTCACCGTTATTGTGGCCAGTGCATCGCTGGTGGTTGGCGTTACGGTTACCGAAGTTACCGCATTCCCAACTGATGCAGTATAACTGGTAGTTGCAGTTGCAAACACTGGCGACAATATCCCGGCGCTTATCGTTAAGCCCGAAAGGTCGGCATTGGCAGGCAACGCCCGTGTAACTGTTACGGTATAGGTTTTGGTGGTGGTGCCGTTCTGTGCTGTCACCACTGTAGTAATCACATTGGTACCGACACTTAACGGAATAGCGCCCGAGGCTGTACCAGTATCGGGCAGGTTAAAAGTTTGCACGCCATCGCCCCCGAAAGTGGTACCTATTAAAGTGTACAATACTTCGTTATTGGCAATTGATTGTGTTTGGCCCTGGCATAACGCCCAGCCGTACGGTGCGTAAGTCCCGGCGTGTGCAAAGATAGCTCCGACGTAAGCTTGATCCATATATTTAGGTTTTAATAAGGTTTTAAATACTATTTAGATTAATATGCATAAGATTCAGGATGCTAAAAACAACCCACAACAATCAGCGGGCTAAGCGCTTTAGACATCCAATATTAGAGAGTTTTTTTTTAATATCCAAAGAAAAAAAAATATTATTTTTCCGAATTAACTACCAAGTAATTATTAAAATAAGTAGATTTTTAAATAAACGACGATGATTTAAATCACAACTTTTCGGATTGCGTAAAATAGCTCATTTGGCGCCTGTATTCGCACAGTCGTTTAGCCTCAACAACAAATTCATTTAAGCAATTCAGCCCCATCCATTAACCAATAAATAACTACTATTCCTTTAAGGAAACAGGCTAATAAAAAAAGACTTTATAACAATCAACATAATTTTTTCTTTTCAAAAATAGTAATACATTTAAGCACTGATAGCTTAAAAAATTTCACAATGAACAAACCGAGAAGATTATTTTTAAACCAATTATCTGTTATTGCCGGTGTTGCGGCTTTAAATAAGCCTGTTAGCGCACTGGCATCCGTAGCCAAGACTGTTGGTACTTTAGGTGTTTCGGGAAATGCGGTTACGGTTTATCACACCAACGATATGAACGGCCATATTGGCGCCGTTTATAAAAACCTTGGCGGAATGCGCCAAATTAAAACGGCACTTAAAAATCAATCAACCCGCGGGCTTTTGTTAGATGCCGGCAATTTTATGAGCACTTCAACAGACAGGACGCAACGCCGGGAAGTTATCGGTTTAATGAATTCAATGGGTTACCATTGCGCGGCTTTGGGCGAAAATGAATTAAAAGCGGGCCAGGATAAATTAGTTAACCTTATCCCCTATATGCAATTTAGCTTGCTGAATTGTAATTTAAAGTTTGATAATGAACTGGCAAACCTGGTGAAGCCTTATGCTATTATATACAACGGCAATTTAAAAATAGGCATTACCGCAGTTTGCCGCCAGTTAAAGGGCATTCGCTATAATGATGCTCTTGAAAGCGCTAACCGCGTAGCCCGGCTATTAAAAGAAACCGAAAATTGTAACATGGTGATCTGCCTGTCGCATCTTGGCCATATCAAGGGTAGCGACCTATCAGAAAACCAAAAACTTGCCGAACAATCTGTGCACATCGATATGGTGATTGCCGGTAATGAGCCTAAATTGATGCTGAACGCGCATATTTTGCGCAACAAGGTAAAACATGAAGTAATTTTTGCCCAAACAGCCAGCGACGGCTTGTTATTTGGAAGAACCATCATCAGTTTTGACGATGCTAAAATGAAAAACGGCACCACGACCAATCATTTTATGGCGGGTGGCAAATCGTATGCGGCAGAGTTGTCAGCAATGCAACTTGCAAAAGAAGTGCGCGTTTAATATTTTTGGTAGGTGAACCAAACCGTTATTGATACCATTACCAGTTTTCTTGAATCAATAGGACTATCCGTTGTAACGCGTAACATAGAAAAGGAAACTTTTTTGCCGGGCTTACTATTGGAAAATGGAAAGATCATTATTGACCCCGACAAATTATTGTACCCTGGCGATATATTGCACGAAGCGGGGCACCTGGCAGCGTATGAACCGGCTGTTCGCGAAACAATAGGCGATCCCCTACCCGCGTACATGATCGACGGATTTGAAATGATGGCGCTGGCCTGGTCTTACGCCGCATGTTTACACATCAAGCTTGATCCAGCTGTCGTTTTTCATGATGACGGCTACAAAGGCGAGGGCAGCCATCTTGTACAAACGTTCGCCCAAGGCGGCTATATCGGCCTGCCAATGCTGCAATACTTAGGCCTTGCGTACGACAAAAAAAAAGCGGCTGAGTTAAATGCCTTACCATACCCCAATATGATACGCTGGTTACGCGAAACACAAACAATATAATATGGTGCGCTACGCAAAATTGTCGCTCTCCTTTGATGTAAAGGGGGTACAAACCGAAATAAGTGCTTTGAATAACGTATGGCAACCCCATATCAATAAATATCACTATAGTGGGTCGTGGACGGTTTTGGCGCTGCGCTCGCCCGGCGGCGATCATACCAACAATATTCCCGAACTTATGGGAAAGCACTGTGAGTATGGCGATAATATTTACATGGATAGCTTCCCTTCAGTTAAGGAACTACTTTCAACAATTGAATGTCCCCTAATGTCGGTTCGTTTTTTAAACTTACAGGCAGGCGGTAAAATAAAAGAACACACGGATAACGAACTTGCCTTTGAAAAAGGCGAAGCCAGGCTCCATTTCCCTATATTTACCAACCCGGCAGTTGAGTTTTATTGCGAGGGTGAGCGTATTTTTTTGCAGGAAGGAGAATGCTGGTATTTAAATGCCAATTTACCGCACAACGTATCGAATTTAAGCGACAAGGATAGAATCCACCTTGTAGTGGATTGTAAAGTGAATGATTGGTTAAGTAAAAAGATCAATACATCCGAACATATCGCTGTAAAAAAGGAGACTGTTGACGATAACATG
>NZ_CAIWNH010000234.1 GCF_903913935.1 uncultured Mucilaginibacter sp. | reverse complement strand
TTAATAAACCAACTAATTATTAACCTTTTAATTTAAATTATTATGAACTCAACTGTTGAATTAATTTTCACTGTGTTAGGCGCTGCCTTTACTTTGCTAACGCTTTATGGGGCGGCAACACTGAGCAGAAAACTTTTTCTGTCAGGATTATTTTTCTTTAGTTTTCTTCCTGTAATCGGCGAAAGTATGGCCTACAACGCTGATAAGGCTTCCGTGCATGTGATGGTAGCCTTCCTGTTTCTGATCCAGTTAGTGCTGGCCCTTCCAAACACTATTGTTTACGGGCCCGAAAATGCTGCTGCGGTGAAAATATCATCAAAAATTGCTTTTGCCTTCCTGCTTATCAATGTGGCGGGGTTTGTATTTATTTTATGTTTAAAAGCAGCGGTTCCGGTTCAGTTTGGGTATTTCCATGTGGCGCTTTCGCTGGCAGTGCTTTACCTTATGATCCGGAGGTTAAGCAGTAATAACACCGTTATGTTAAAATAACAGATCCACTATTTTTTGGCATGGGTAAAGCGGCTATGAGAAGGCTGGTTTGCTCATGTCTTTATGGATTTTCTGTTCGCGCGTCCACAATCAGGCCTGGTACCCGGCGGACAGACGCTATTCTTAAATTGATTTGTCGATTAGCCGCTGTTAGAGAGTCTTTGCTACAAGTTCTCTTGCAAACATATTTTCAGATATTTTTATTAATTTTGATAAACTTAAACTCTAAACACAACTATGAATTTCCGAAAAAGATTCAAAAAATGGACCATTAATAATAAAGATATTTTAGACTTCTTAGTGGTGGCAGGCACTGTCATTATTGCGATAGGTACGATAATTTTAGTTATCCCAATTATTATTGATGCTATTGCAAAACTTAAAATTAGTGCTAATTGGCTTCGTGAAATATTTTCGCTATTAAAAATAAGTGTTGAAGTACCAATAATTATTCTAATATTAATAGGTGTTTATTTCGCGATTTTTTATCTGAGATCAAAAAAGAGGCTTCAGCGAGCACCATTTAAAACGTCGTCGTTCATTGGTACCTGGCGAAATGATTGGGGCGGAATGAGGCCAGGCTCACAGGTTTTTGAATTTACAAAAAATGGTGAGTATATTATATCTGGTGTTAATTGCCTTAAAATTGAAGGCTTAGAATATGATTCAGAAAAGAAAAAAATTAAATTCATTAAAGCAAGTACCACACCGGGCGACAATAGGCTTCTTTCGAACATATTAACTATGGAAAGCAATAATTTATTGGTTGGCACCGAAAATAATTATGAAATAAAATACACAAAGCTATCAGATTGATAAATAGGCGGAATTATACCCAGCTCTTCCAAGTAATTAAGGCTTATCAAACCAAACTACTAATACGCAAAGATGAATATCAACTACGTTGGCCTGATTGTTCAAATTATATTATTAACGATAGTGATTTTTGGCATTTTTTTCAAGGCATATGCGGGCGAAAAAGGAAAAAATCAGGCCACGAAAGAAGACATTGGAGAAATCACGAAAGTTGTAGAAAGTATAAAGACTGAATTAAGCGAGAGTATCGAGCTTTATAAAAATAATTTAAATTATAAGGCAGAACACCACACCAGTTTAAGATCTTATGAGAGGGACGCAATTTTTGAACTCGATTCCAAGATTTCATCTTTGATTTCTTACTTAATGGCCGTTGATTTATCTGAAATTTCATTTGAGCGTTTTAATGAATTAGAAATTGTTGATTTGGAATACGAAAAATATTATTTTGATTTCAATCAAGCAGATAATAGGTTGGATTTTTTTATTGAAGATGACGAATTTCACAATTTGAAAATAAAGTTTCTTGAGGCAATATTTAAAATTAAACAGTTATATTCTGCGAAGACGGTAAAGTTGATTGGTTTATTAAGCGAAGTAAGTCTTGAAATTAAAAATAAGCCAGATATCGAATATGAAGCAAAGATGAAATTGATTCAAGACCGTCTTGAATTAAGTAAATCTTGGATTGATGAAAGATTGTTAATTTATTATGAGGTTAGGGAAACTCAAATTAATATGCGTGAATATCTTAAAAAAAGATTGTCTGAACTATTAAAGGTTAAAGCTTAGTTCAAAACGTTGTATTATCAAGTATTTTATAGTACAAGTCTCTGAAAATACGTTGCTTTCATCAATGATATTTTATTAGCTGGTAATGATTGTTTCATACCGAGGAAGATTTCTGTCCACACGTCCACCACTACTTTTAGTACCCGGCGGACGGACACTTATCTAACAAAAGCACCAATCTATTTACTGATCTTCAAAATGGTATTATAGCCATAATCTGCCACGTAAACATTACCTGCGGCATCTACCGCCACGCCATAAGGCCCCTTAAACAATTTGCTGGCGCTCGTGCCTGAAACGCCAAGCGTAGATACAACACCTGCGGGAGTGATCTCGCGTACGATGTTATTGCCATAATCAGCCACATAAACATTGCCTGAAGCATCCACGGCGACACCGGTAGGGCCGTTAAACGAAGCCTTTGTACCGGTGCCATTGTTTGCACCCAGGGCGCCACTGCCTGCAAAAGTGCTTACTACACCTGCGGGGCTTATCTCGCGGATCAAATTATTGCCTTCATCGGCCACGTAAATATTACCGGCAGCATCAACCGCTACGCCTGTTGGCTGGTTAAAGGTAGCGGTAGTATCAGCGCCGTTATTTGCACCGGCCGAGTCTTTGCCTGCCAATGTGCTTACCATACCGGTATTGCTGATCTTGCGGATAAGGTTATTGCCGTAGTCGGCCACATAAACATTGCCGGTAGCATCAACGGCAACCCCCTGCGGGAAACTAAATGAAGCGCCGGCAGCCGGGCCATTCGTGTTCCCCCGCGCTCCGCTGCCTGCTAAAGTAGTAACTACTCCGGCCGGACTGATCTCGCGTATAAGATGGTTAATGTTATCTGCGACATAAATATTTCCGGCACCATCGACAGCCACACCGGTGGGTTGGTTAAATAAAGCATAAGTACCTGTGCCGTTGGCAAACCCTTCGGTACTGCCGGCAAAAGTGCTTACTGCTGCAGTGGTGCTGATCTTACGGATAAGGTTATTGTGGTAGTCCGCAACATAAACATTACCGGCAGCATCTACGGCAACACCGGTTGGTTCGTAAAAAGTGGCAAAAGCACCGGTGCTATTTATCGATCCCTGGGCACCGCTGCCTGCCAGGGTACTCACACTTACTGCAGAAGAAGCGGGCACTTTGTTAAATTCAAGTTCGTTACCGCAGGCAGAGATAAAAAGTGCAACTATCGCCAATAAAAAAAAGCTATTTTTAATGGATGCGGGATGATGTGTAATTGCGTTTAAGTTTTTTAAAGGCATTGCTTATGGGGTTGAGCCTGGTCTAACTCTTCCCAAAGATAATATACAATTGCCAATAGTAAAACCGGTTTATGTATTAATTGTATACTGTTCAAAATAAAACTTCACCCACCCGGGTTAGCACCTAACCCGGGGGATAAAGTTTACAAAAGGTTTAAGAGTGAAGAGTATTAACCCGGGAAGACCAATACCGGGATGTTATTGTCTTTTAAGACACGTTTACTTTTACTGCCGATCAATAATTCTTCCATCAAATAATGTTTGTGATGAACCATGGCAATAAGGCTGGCATTTACATCTTCTGCATACTCATTTAATTGCCTTGCAATGTTTTTCCGCGGGAAAGTTATTACCGATAGTTTTGAATAGTTGATATGCTCTTTGGTTTTAACCAGGTAGCTATCCGCCATCATATCATTCTTGTCGGTAAAATGAGTGACGATGATTTGCGCGCCTTCGTCATTAGCCAAACGTGTCAGGAACCTGGTAACATCTTTATATTCGGCAACAAGGTCATTAGCAAATACAATTGTTTTAAGCCGGTTATACCTGAAGTTTTGGGGTACAAACAGAACAGGGCAGGGGGCATCGTCCATTACATTATCGGTATCACTGCCGTTAATTAAATGAGATAAAGTGTTACCGCTTTTTGATCCTGTTACAATCAGGTCGATATTTTCATTAACAGCTAATTGTTTTACACTTAGGCCCAGGTTATACCCCGCTTCATCTAAAACGCCGATCTTTGGGACGTAGCCACCCGGTTCCAAATGTTGCTGCAGATCAAGCTGAAGCTTTTTTAATTCATCCATATTTTCCTCCTCCATTGTTGTAAAATCCTCATACAACCATGCGCCAGATTCAGGAACATTTAAAGCGCGCACCTTCTCAAACGAATGATAGAGAATCAGATCGGCATTAAAATGTTGCGCCAGCCTTAAGGCATAAAGTGCGGCGTCTTCAGCCTTTTTCGAAAAATCAGTCAATACAAGTATCTTTTTCATTTCACCAGGATTTGAAAACAAAATTGGAGTAACCTGTTCATTTATAAAATGACGGCAGTCATAATTTAAATTGATTTTGGATAATAAATAATGGGATCGGATTAAGCTGCGATACTTTTATTGCAGGCCATCTGCTGCTACGGGTTCAATAAAGATCTGCTTGATGCGCGGAAATTCCTTTTTGATTGTTTTGGTGATCCTTTCGATAGCATCGGTAATCTGGTGGGTGGTCAGGTCGTCTTTAAAAACAGTATTTAACTGCAGGATCACTTCTTCCGGCGCAAGGTACATGGAGAAATGCTTTTTAACTTTTATAACCGAGCCGTCACTTTCTGTAAGGGCCACTATGCGCCTGAGTGTCTTTCGGCTCGTGGTTTCGCCCATCAAAAGGCTTTTACTTTCATTTACCAATATCAAAGAAATCACGATCAGCATTACGCCTATGGCCATGGAAGCGATACCATCGATATGCGGGTTATGGTAGTAACGTCCGATAGAGATGCCGGCAAAGGCAATCACCAGGCCCGCCACGTCGCCTGCGTCACCCAGCAGGGTAATAAAGGTGGATGGGTCTTTACTTTCTTTTATCGTGCGCCAGAACGATTTTTTACCACGCTCAACATTAAAGACTTTCAATACATTGTAAAGGGAAATACAGGTAAACAGGAAAGCCGTTAACAAGACGCCGTAGTTCCAGGCAGGGCTGCCTTCAAATTCAGGATGCAGAAAATGGTAGTAACCTTCGTAAAAGGAAACACAGCCGCCTACAATGAAAATGATCAGCGATACGATAAACGACCAGAAATACAATTCCCTGCCGTAGCCAAATGGTCTTTCTTTGTCGGGTAATTTCCTGCTAACTTTAACGCCCCATATCAATAATAACTGGCTGCTTGCGTCGATAATGGAATGGATCCCTTCAGCAATCATCGCAGCGCTTCCGGTAAAAGCTGCCGCTATAAACTTCGACAATGCGATCAATAAGTCGGCTGCAAGAGAAATATAAATAAATGACCTTGACTCCATTGAACGGTGTTTTGAAAGGTGGGATTTTTACCCAAATTTAGTTAACAATAATTAAGCCCGGTTGTTAGGTTTGTCGGTGTTTTTTTACATTAATTGCAGCTTTGATCAGTGTTAACCAGTTTTTTAAGGTCGAAGCCTTTGCTTGCGGCAAGCTCAGTGAGATGGTGATACGTAGCCTCATCCAGTTTGGGTTTGCGGCTCAATATCCAAAGATATTTGCGGTTGGGGTGGCCAACCATCGCATAGCTATAATCGGGGGCAAGCGCAATTATCCAGTATTTACCGCTAAAGGGCCAAAAAAACGATACGCTGAGTTTCGCGTTGGTCAGTTTATCTTTTACCACCGCTTTGCCATTCGCGGTTGTTGTTTTGCCATTTCTTTTGCAGGTGTTTTTTACGGCGATGTCCCCATTGCTTTTGAGGCTGTATTGCGCGATGGTGCAGGTGCAGCCTTTTTCAAAAACCTGCGGAAATGCAGCTATTTCATACCATTTTCCCAGGTACTTTTGCAAGTCGACATGGCCGACGGTTTCAAGGGGTTTGTTTTGCGCCCTTAAAGAAAAAATGGGAATAGATAAAAAAGCCAGGAAAGCGAGCAGTTGTTTTTTCATGAGGTTGATAGATATATATATATATGATATGTTTTAAAAGAAACTAAGTTCATTTTTTGGTTTGTCGGCATAACCCCATTCTTCATTTTTCTTCAATTTGGGGTATTTAACCCTGGCGTCCTTTAAAATGCAGGCCACCATCCAAACGATTAAAAAGGCTGACACAATGTATAAATAAGGTACCAGTATAAATAATAAACCGGTATTTATCAGAATAGTATAAATTACCAGATACGCAGTCATTGCAATGATTGATTTTTTTGCGCTGAGCATAATATTAAATCCGATAAATAAACACCTTGAAAGATAAATATGTTTCGAGAGTCAGAGTAATTATTAAATAAAGAATAGCGATTTGCAAAAATGGCAGGTTTAAAACCTAATAGCCCCTGTGTTGTTATCACTGGCAACAATATATTTAACGACATAATACACATAGGGTGCCATGTGGTTTTTTAAATAGATTATATTTGGTCTCTAATTGGAGTTAACCCTATCAGGATGAAACCTTTATTTATTGCTGTTATTATCTGTGTTAGTACCGTTATGGTCAAAGGCCAGGCAGTTACCGGTCAAACCACGGTGACCAAGTGGCAATATGGTAAAAACGGAGCTGTTTCAATTACTTATGATGATGGCTCATATAACCAATTTAAATATGCGCTGCCGGTAATGGAACGGCTTGGTTTGCCCGCTACTTTTTTTATTGTTACAGGCGGCATGCCAGGCTCAAAATATCATGGACAATTTATAGGCAGGCCAGTGAAAACCATTATCGCCGAATCGGCAACTATACCAACTAATGCACAAAACTTTTTGGAACGATGCTCCGCAGCGGGCTATTTGGGCTATAAGGGAACTATTACTTATCATACCAAAGCCGCAGGCCTTTATGACGATGGAAAAACAGATCAGGCATTTAAGCTCATGGATGAACTATATGCCAAAGTAAGGCATGGCGGCTTTAAACCCGGTTATCAGCCCTGCGATGAGGTATTGCAGGAAAAAGGATCTACCTGGGAAGATTTCAGAAGGGATGCGGCCAAAGGGTATGAGTTTGCAAGCCATTCCATTACCCATGCAGGTATGCCGGGGCTCGATTCGGTAAATATTGTTTATGAACTAACTAAAAGCAAGGAAGAAATCAGAAACCAGATGGGCGAAAAATATACCTTTTCATCCGAGGTGCCATATGGCTATGAAAATGCAAGGGTAATGAGCATAGCTTATAAAATTTACCCCGCATTACGTAACCGCATGCCTGAACCCTGGTTAACCGAACTTGACAGGCCAAGTAAAAAGACGCCGGCAGTTAATGACAGGGATTATGTACAATGGCAACGCGAGATCAATACCAGGGCGCCACTGCAATTGATGCAATCGTGGGTGGATACAACAGTAGCACGGAACGATACATGGCTGGTGCTGGTGATTCACGGCGTAGAGGGGCTTGGTTACGAAGCAAGGCCGGTTTCTTTACTGGACACCTATTTTCAATACATCAAAATCTTTGACAAAAAGTTATGGGTAGCCACATTTGGCGATGTAACTAAATATATGCGGGAGCGGGAAGCTGCTGCCGTTCAAAGTGAAATAAACAATGGTAAGCTAAAAATAACACTATGTCAGTCGCTCGATAAAAAAATGTACAATTTGCCTTTAACGCTTAAGACCTATGTGCCTTACGGTTGGAAAAGGGTACATGTTAAGCAAGGCAAAAGACTGCAGTCGGTTAAAACAAATAAAGACAAAAAGGGAACGTATTTGCTTTATCAGGCTACTCCTAACAGTGAGCCAATAACTTTATCCGGATTTAAGTATTTTCCTCCGCAGACTGTAGAATGAACCATCAATTAGCTGTTAAAAACTGCATCGTATCCACACCGTCGGCATAATCCCATAATGCAGGTTGCTGGCTTTGGCCAAAATCAACCACCTGGTTGTTTGTTTCCAACGGAATTGCGCTAACTATACATTGTATGCGTTCGCTTTCTTCAACCAGTTTTGATTTTGCTGCATTCAGGTCGTCATAATATTCAAAATACAATACACCGAGCGGGGAGGCCAGGCGGGTATCTTCCTTTAAGAGCAAAAAGTTGTTATCCAGGTGTTTGTCGCTGTTTACCAGGTAAATGGATTTATTATAAAAATAATTGTTGTTATATTTATTATGATTGATGATGTCGTTATAAACTTCTATCGACTCAAAAAAGAAATTAAAATTATAACCTTTTGGCACCAGTAATTTGGATACGTTACGACAGCCTAATCCAAAATAATCAAAAATGTCATGACCAAGCTGGTATAGTTGTTCAGCTGTTTCGTCACCGCATATCACCGCAATGCTGCTCCTGTTTTTGCGGATGATATTGGGGACTTTGCCAAAATAGTATTCAAAGTAACGCGAGGTATTGTTGCTGCCCGTAGCAATTACCGCGTCGAAGTCCGTCAGTCTTTCAACAAAGTTGTATTGCTTTTTAAAATGAGGTGCTATGGTTGTTAATATCTCCAGAACTCCTTTTATAAGGCGGGCATCCTGTGATGAGGCTTTAATCAGTGCATAGTTGCCGGTGATTAAAACACATAGTACATCATGAAAGCCAACCAACGGGATATTACCTGCAAGGATTAGTCCTACTTTCTTTGCGGGTTCGTTTTCATCAAAGTCGTAGCTATCCAGCCATAAACCCAGCTCTTTATTGTTGAGCATTCCACCAATTGCTTTTACTGCATGTAAAACACTATCCGCTGTGAACCAGGCATTATAATGATGTTCCGTTTCAATGATGGCAAGCAGGTTTTCATCGGGGGTAATTAACCTGGTGCCGAGATCGGAAAATATATTTATGAGCTTTGATTTGTTAAATTTTGACATATATATGGTATGTATTTCGTCTCACAAAACCTTTTTTTGTTATATTTG
>NZ_CAIWNH010000233.1 GCF_903913935.1 uncultured Mucilaginibacter sp. | reverse complement strand
TATATCCCCGAGATGTTGTACCCTAATGTGGAGGAGTTGCGCAACGAATATTTAAATATCATCAACGGCGATGATTTTAAGGCAGAATACAACCAGCTGTTAAAAGATTATGTCGGCAGGCCATCGCCGCTGTATCATGCCAAAAGATATTCCGAAAAATACGGCGCAAATATCTTTTTTAAACGCGAGGACCTGAATCATACCGGTTCGCACAAAATCAATAACGCCATCGGCCAGATATTACTGGCAAAACGCCTTGGTAAAAAACGCATCATCGCCGAAACCGGCGCCGGTCAGCATGGCGTTGCAACAGCTACTGTTTGCGCCCTGATGGGTATTGAATGTGTAGTGTATATGGGCGAGGTGGATATGGCCAGGCAGGCGCCAAATGTATCGCGTATGAAAATGCTTGGAGCTACTGTTGTACCTGCAAAATCAGGCAGTAAAACGCTGAAGGACGCCACTAACGAGGCACTGCGCGACTGGATAGCCAATCCGGTTGATACCCATTATATTATCGGTTCGGTAGTTGGCCCCTACCCTTACCCGGATATGGTAGCCCGCTTTCAATCTATTATTTCCCTCGAAACAAAAAAACAGTTGCTTGAGCATACCGGCAAAGAATTGCCTGAGTACGTAATGGCCTGCGTGGGCGGCGGCAGCAATGCTATGGGTATGTTCTATCATTTTTTGGATGATGAAGCGGTAAAACTGGTAGCTGTTGAAGCTGCAGGTAAAGGCGTGAACAGCGGCCAGTCAGCAGCCACCACATTTTTAGGCCGCGAAGGCGTATTACACGGCAGCCGTACCATCCTGATGCAAACAGAGGACGGGCAGGTAGTAGAACCCTATTCCATTTCGGCAGGGCTTGATTATCCCGGCATTGGCCCCCAGCACGCGTACTTGTATAAAATTCACCGTGCCGAATATGTAAGCATTACTGATGAGGAAGCTTTACAGGCAGGCTTGCTTTGCTCTCAATTGGAAGGCATTATTCCGGCAATAGAAACGGCACATGCGCTGGCTTATCTTGAGTATATGAAATTTAAGGCAGATGATAATGTGGTGATCTGCATTTCAGGACGCGGTGACAAGGATTTGGATACGTATATTAAATATTTTGGATATTAATTAGTTCATAGATCATGGTTCATAGTTCATAGCGAGCTACAAACCATGAGCCATGAGCCATCAATCAAACAATAACCGGCATGGCCTGTAGTTCACATAATTTTACCGTGAACTATGAACCATCAACTATGAACCACCCCATGAACCGCTTAAACGCACTTTTCAACCAAAAAAAGGATAATCTTTTATCCATCTATTATACCGCAGGATACCCCACGCTTAGTACAACGCTGGATATTGCTGAAGCCCTGGAAAACGCCGGCGCAGATTTCCTGGAGATCGGCTTCCCCTACTCTGATCCGGTTGCTGACGGGCCTACCATCCAGCATAGCTCAGAAAAAGCGCTGGAAAACGGCATGACACTGCACGTGCTTTTTGAGCAGTTGGCGGATCTGCGCAAACGGGTTTCTCTACCTATTCTTTTGATGGGCTATGTAAACCCGATAGTACAATACGGGGTTGAAAACTTCTGCAAAAAAGCAGCAGAAGTTGGCGTTGACGGCATTATCGTTCCCGATTTGCCTATCTATGAATACGAAAACCTATATGCCAAATATTTTAAAGCAAACGGGCTAAGCAATATTTTCCTGGTTACCCCCCAAACTTCCAAAGACCGCATCCACAAGATTGACAGGCTAAGCAACAGTTTTATTTACCTGCTCTCCTCGTCATCTATTACCGGTGGTAATTTGCAGGTATCTGATAATATCGAGGATTATTATAAACGGATTAAAGAAATGCAGTTAAGCAATCCGGCCATTATTGGTTTTGGTATTTCCAACAATGAATCGTTTAACAAAGCTTGTGAATATGCCCGCGGGGCTATTGTAGGCAGCGCTTTTGTAAAGTTATTGGGAACTGAAAATTATCTAGAGAAAATCCCTGCGTTTATAAAATCAATAAAAAAATAATGTTACACGAATTTTCCTGAATACGATCTAAAGATCACTAATTTTAAAATAGGCTTAACAACAGCATTATCAGTGAACGTTTGTGTTTATTCGTAAAATTAGTCTCTAACCCCCGTCAGTGAAATTCGTGTTAATTATAACAATAAGTCCAACGCCCCTTTTCCCTCACGGATAATCTCAAAATCGCCTTCGGTACAATCAACCACTGTTGATGGTATATTTTCTCCGTAGCCACCGTCAATCACCAGGTCGACAAGGTTCTCATATTTTTCGTGGATCAGTTCCGGATCTGTTGAGTATTCGATAATCTCGTCATCGTCTTTTATTGAGGTGGAAAGTATCGGGTTGCCACGTGCTTTTACAATTTCGCGGGCGATATTATTATCGGGCACCCTTATACCAACTGTTTTTTTATTTGAACTAAGCAGTTTTGGGACATTATGACTGGCGTTAAATATAAATGTAAATGGCCCCGGCAACGCCTTTTTAAGCACCCTGAAAGTAGTGTTATCAATTGGCTTGATATAATCAGATATATGACTCAGGTCGTAACAAATAAATGAAAAATTGGCTTTCTCTGGTTTGATGTTCCTGATCTTGCAGATCGCTTCAATAGCCCGATGATTAGTTATATCACAACCGAGCCCATAAACAGTATCGGTAGGATATATAATGAGGCCGCCTTTACGCAACACTTCAACCACCTGTTCAATAGCCTTTGGATTAGGGTTTTCAGGATATATTTTTATAAGCATTTTTTTATTTCGGAATTCGGAATTTCAATTTCGGATTTAGAAGACATTGAAAATTCATTACAGGGTGCAAAAATACCCTTATTTGAACGAAAAGGAGAAGAAAAAATAACCGGGATAGCTATTTTAATGCATAAAATAGCTATCCCGGCTTTCTCTTTACAAAATATTAAATTCGAATTCGAACATCCCTGCCTGCCGCAGGCAGGCGAAATCCGAAATCAATTTATTTCACTTTTGCAAACTGAACATTGATGATCAGTTTTATGTCTTCGCCAACAACAATTGAGCCGGCTTCGGTAACGCCATCCCAGGTTAAGCCAAACTCTTTGCGGTTAATTTTACCGGTGATTTCAAAACCAGCTTTGGTGTTGCCATAAAAATCGTCGGCCGAACCACCAAACTCAACTGCTAAAGTAACTGGTTTGGTAACATCTTAAATGGTAAGGTCGCCGGTCAGTTCGTAATCACTACCGCCTTTGTTTTTAAAGGAAGTTGATTTAAAAGTGATTTGAGGATATTTTTCAGCGTCAAAAAACTCAGCTGATTTTAAATGTCCATCTCTTTGCCCCTGGTTGGTATCAATGCTGTCAACATTTATAGCGAAGTTGATATTTGCACCTTCAAAGCCCGCTTCATCACTTTCCGCAGTACCTTCAAAGCTTTTAAATGAACCTGTTACTGTTGATATAACCAAATGTTTTACTTTAAACTGAACTTCTGAATGCATTGGGTCAATTACCCATTTTGTTATTGTTGCCATGATCTTATTTTTTTTGATTGTTTTAATTTCAGAACAAATTTAAACAAATAGATGTTTAAACATGTATATTGAATTGCAATATTACAATTCTCCGACGAATGGTTAATTGTTTAACCATCGATTAGCCTTTTTGTTAGCACAAAGTTGAATTAATTATTAAAGCTGATTGGATCCAATCAGCATATACATTCTAAGCTTCCGGATTTAACTAACGCTGCCCCGCAGGCAGGCAGGTTTAAGACTCCCTCATAAACTCCGCGAGTATCCTGTGGAAGTGATGTGTGCCCTGCTCCCGGTTAACCGAATACCGGCCATGTTTATAAAACCGTGAACGAACGCCTACTTGCACATTTTCAACGATCTCTTCATCTTCAGCTTCTACTTTATCCAGCCCGGCGCCGGCCCCTTTACCTAATTTTGCGGCATCCCAAACGTATGAAAAGAATTTAACCCTGCACTCCCCTACTGAAACCGGCTCTACCACGTTAACTGAAAGCCCCCAGAGATAAAAGTTGAACATCATATTGGGGAACACCCAAAAGTAATAAGCGGCTACGTTTTTGCCATAATCCGGTGAATTATGGGGCAAATCAAAACAATCCTCATTGCTTCGGGCGAGTCCCAGTTGCAGGCTTGAGTACGGAAAAAACAATTCAGTAGCATATTCTCCATAGTCAATAACTGCATTTAGCCCGGCATGTACAAAGGGGATATGAAAGCCCTCCAGATAGTTTTCGCAATAAAGCGCCCAATTGGCTTTTACATTAAATACACGGGATAGTTCAGGCTTAAATTCAAACTCTTCAAGCGGAAGCCAACTTACTCTTTCTATCATATCCCTAAAAAACATTTCCTGGGGGTATTTCGGGCCGACAGCGGTAAACAGCCATTTGCCCCATTTAAACAGCTCCAGCTTCGGTAAATTATCGGCGGTCGTAGGGAAGTTTTCTACCTCTTTAAATTCAGGCATCGACAAAAACTTTCCATCGAGGCTGAACCTGCGCCCGTGGTAGCGGCATTTCAGGTCGTTTAATTTGCAGGCAGTTTCGGCAACCAGGTTGCCCCGGTGGGTGCAAACGTTCGACAGCAGGTTTACCTCCCCTGCTTTATCCCGCGTCAACAGCAATGGTTCATCCAGGTAACCCGGCAACAGCGTAAAGGGGTAAACATCTCCGTTTTCCTTCACCAGGATTTCATCGCCTATAAATTGCCAGGTGGGCGCGAATATATTCTCTTTACAGGCCTCAAATACTTCGGCGCTGGTATAAAAAGCCGAAGCAATCGTTTTGGCTTTGGCAATATTGGGGTCGACAAAAAAGTCGGGCATATGGGTTTGTTGTTTGGATGGAAAATAAGGCTGCAAATTACTTAAACGGGGTGAAATTACCTAGTTATTATGCCTGAAACAGGTTCAAATATATGGCCAATTATCTGTTTAATATTTGCGATTGTCGTTTTTTACTATATCAGAAAAATAGTGAGTAGATAAAAGTCGGGCGTGGTTAAAAAGCCCCGGAAACGTTTTCCGTTTCCGGGGCTTTTTCGGGATATAACATCTCTATGACAGGAAACTACGACAATCAAATAGTCATTTGCTGTAGATAACACCGCTATATTAACTCAACAGACAGACGTACTGTAACTTTGAAATTAAAGGTCCGCCTTTGCTCATCACTATCAATATTTCAATATAATAAACCCGGATTTATGTGTAATTACCCCATTTACCGTATAATCCAGCGAATAAAAATAAGTGCCCGGTAATTGCATGGCGCCGGTTTTGTTGGAATGGCCATCAAAAACATGGGTGCTGTTATCATAACCTTTCGCCTCAAATACCAATTGGCCGCTGCGGTTCATTATCTGCAGTTTATTGTCAGGATAATTATTGATCCCTTCGACTACTAAAAAGTCATTGATGCCATCGCCGTTGGGTGTTATGCCCTCATGAACTTTAATCCCGTCCGTAACCAGCTGTGGCGTTTCTGCGGGTTGATCAACGCTCCCCACGTTATCAACAATATTCGTCCCTGTTAATGTCCTGGTTACGGTTATGGTATAAGTTCTCGTTGAAGTACCGTTCTGTGCAGTAACAACAATTGAGATTACGTTATCACCGACATTTAATGAAATTGGCCCCGATGCTGCGGCATGGGCCACTGCGGTACCATTAACTTTAACCGTGGCATCAGGCTCCGTTGTAACCGGTGTCACCGTAACCGATGTTATCGAATTGCCTACCGACGCCGTGTAGCTGGTGGTTGCAGCGGCAAATGCCGGTGATAACGTTCCGGCGCTGATACTTAAAGAAGAAAGCGTGGTTACATTAGAAAGCGGGCGCGTTACGGTAACGGTATAGGTTTTTGTGTTGGAACCGTCCTGGGCGGTAACTACCGTAGTGATGGTATTTGGCCCGATGCCCAATCCTATCGGCCCGGAGGCAGAACCAGAACTAACGGCAACACCGTTAACCGTAATTGTTGCAGTTGCATCGCTGGCAGTAGGTGTTACTGTAATAGAAGTAGTGCTATTGGTTACACTTGCCGTATAATTTGTGGTTGCCGAAGCAAATGCCGGCGATAACGTGCCCGAGCTTAAGCTAAGACCGGCAAGATTGGCGTTTGTGGATACAACACGGGTTACCGCTATTGTATACTGTTTTACGGTTCCGTTTTGTGCCGTCACCACCAGGGTAAACGTATTAACACCCGGCTGTAAACCAAAAGCCGGCGACGCCGTTCCAGATGGAACCGTTAACCCGTTAAGCTGGATAGTTGCATGGGCATTTGTAACTGTAGGTGTCATGCTCATGGTTGAAACATTACCGCTTACCGTAACTGTATAGCTGATTGTAGCTGCCGAAAATGCCGGGGATAAGGTACCACTGCTTAAAGTAAGATTAGATAGGGTTGCATTCCCTGAAGGTTGCAATACATTCAGGTTAATACTTGCCGTTTTACCACCTGCATTGTTATAGGCGGTTATTTTATAGTTAGTTGTAGGGCTGGTGCTAACCGGCGCACCGCTGATAACGCCGGTCGCTGTAGCAAAGCTTAAGCCTGCCGGTATGGACTGGTTGATGTAATAACCACCTATCGGTTTAAATTTCTTGATTAAATTGTTGTTATAGTCAGCAACATAAATAATGCCCGCCCCATCCAATGCGATGCCGGTTGGTGAGTTGAACCCGGTTGCCACGGTATCAACCAGATTACTGCCCGATGGTAATTCCTTTATAACGTTATAAGTATCGTCTGTAACAAATAAATTCCCGGCGGCATCTACACGTACGCCGGATACGGAGCCAAAACCCGAACCCACTGCGGTAACAGTACCTGTGCCTGCTGCTATCTTTTTTACGGCATTGATATTTGTATCGCCCACATAAACATTGCCGGCTGCATCTACTGCAACGCCCGAAGGACTAAGAAAACCGGAGGCCAAAACAACGGGCGTTCCATAAGCGCCGGATATTAAAGGGATTCGCTTTACGGTATTATTGCCACGATCAGAAACATACAAATTACCTGCAGCGTCTATTGCTATTCCCCATGGAAAGCTAAACCCCGAACCTACAGTTACCGGAGCGCCTGTCCCGCCTGGTATTTCTTTCACGGCACCGTGGCCAAAATCTGTAACAAATACATTGCCGACGGCATCTACCGCCACGTCACGCGGAAAGCTAAAACCAGAACCTATAATTACCGGTGCGCCGCCTCCTGCAGGGATCTTTTTAACGGCGTTGTTACTCACATCGGCCAAATACACATTGCCGGCGGCATCTACTGCTACCCCGTCAGGGCCGCTGTAACCCGACCCTAAACTAACCGGAGCAGCGGTATAGGCCGGCGCGGCTACCCCACTGGCTGCTGGCGCCAATGGCGTAATAGCAATATTGGTATAGTAAGTTTGAGGGCTGCTATAACTGATAGCAGGTAAAGCGGGCGCATTAATGGTAATATTTAGCGTTACTGATTTGGCGCCGCCGCTGCTATAAGCAGTAATGGTATAATTTTTTGCAGGGCTGGTTGCGGTAGGTGTGCCGCTGATAACTCCGGTGTTGCTGTGAAAAGTAAGGCCCGGCGGCAGTCCGGGGCTTATAAAATAACCACCCACAGGTTTGATTTTTTTTATCGTATTATTTCCTTCGTCGGCAACAAATATATCTCCTTTGCTATCAATTGCTACGCCGGCCGGAAAATCAAAACCTGCGCCTATGTAACCCGGGAAGCCTGAACCTGCCGCAAGCAGCGCTACGGTGTTATTGGACTTGTCGGCAACATAAAGGTTTCCGGCGCCGTCAACAGCTACGCCATACGGCGTGGTAAGCCCTGAACTTATGATAACCGGGCTTCCGCCAACTGATGGGATCTTCTCTACAAGGCTGCCATTGCTGTCATCTACATAAACATTCCCCACAGCGTCCACCGCTACTTCAGTGGGTGTAACAAAGCCCGAACCTATGGTAACCGGCGTACCGGTGCCTAAAGGTATTTTCTTAACTGTTTTATTGCCATTATCGGCTACATACACATTTTTAGCTGCGTCTACCGCCAGGCCATAGGGCTGGCTGAAACCTGAACCTATGGTTACAGGTGTGCCTGTGCCGCCTGTTAATTTCTTTACTGCTCCATTACCCCAATCGGCAACATAAACGTTATTGGAAGCATCCACTGCAATACCGCGCGGCGTAACAAAGCCCGAGCCGATGACAGTGGCGCTTCCCCCGGCAGCGGGTATCTTTTTTACGGCGTTGTTGTTAGCGTCAGCAACATAAACATTCCCGGCTACGTCCACCGCAATCCCTTCAGGGCCATTAAAACCTGTGGAAATGGTAACCGGTGCATTTGAATAAGCCGGATTGGCTACATCGGTAGCAGTGGGTACCAAAGGCGTAATTGCCGTCCCCGTAATGTATACCTGAGGGGTGGCATAACTAAGAGTTGGCACCGGTGCAAGACTCACTTTAATATTTAATGAAAATGACCGGCCACCCGCGCTGTTGTATGCGGTAACTTTGTAAAACTTTGCAGCGCGTGATACCATAGGTGTACCGGTTATTCCACCGGAAGCGTTGGAAAAAGATAATCCGACAGGCAATGGCGTATTGATATAAAAGCCGCCAACAGGTTTTATTTTAGCAAGGCTGGCGCCATTATAAGCGACTAATACGTTTCCTAACGCATCAATGGCTACACCTGCGGGCGCACTTAAAAACGGCCCCAACGCTATCGGAGTACCACCCGCTGGCGGAATACGTTTTATAAAACCGCTGCCCGAATCCGCAACATAAACATTTCCTGATGCATCTACCGTAATCCCCTTTTCATTATTAAAACCACCCGACCATATAACTGGCGCCCCTCCGGTGGCCGGTATCCGGTATAAATTAAAATTAAAGTCGGCTATATAAATATTGCCGACAGCATCCGTGGCAATACAATTTGGCTTATTAAAGGTGAAGCCAAGGCTGATAGCGGTACCGCCACCGGCCGGCACTTTTTTAACCTGGTTATTTTGGGTATCAGTTACATATATATTCCCGGCCGGATCAAGCGCGATGGCCGAAGGTACATTAAAGCCAGTGGCCAGTGTAATGGTGGTACCATTACTCGCCAATATTTCTTTAATGGCATTGTCGCCCGTATCCGCTACATAAACATTCCCGGCAGCATCAACTTTTACATCATTTGGGTGATTAAAGCCTGTCCCTATAATACTGATCGCGCCACCGCCCACGGGGATTTTTTTAATTTGATTATTGATATAGTCGGCAACGTAAATATTTCCGGCGGCATCAATGGCAATCCCCCCCGGGGTACTAAATCCTGAACCAACAACTGTTGATGTACTGCTATAGGCTTGTGCAGCTACCCCGGTGCTGGTGGCGCTAAGTGCAACATAAGCGCCGCCTGCAATATAGGTTTGCGGGGTACTATAACTCAACGTCGGCACCTGGGCAAAAACAGTATTGCAGGCCGACACACAAAATAATACAAGAAGTGCCTTTAAAAGCTCCTTCATATTATTTGTTTCAAAAAGCGGATTTGGATTGATAGTTTTCATTGTGCATGTTTTGATAAACAAAACTTGCTATTTAAATACGTATTGAAAATACCACGATGATGCGATGGATTTATACGAGTTTCTCGTTCAAGGCTTTACTAACTGCCTCTATCTGCGAGTTTACGTGCAGTTTATCGTAAATATGTTTCGTATGGGTACGTACAGTATCTAAACTAATATCCAAAGCAGCAGCTATCATTTTAAAGCTGTTACCCTGTGAAAGTGACAGCAGGATATCTTTTTCGCGGAGAGTAAGTTTATAAGCATCGTTCGGCTTTTGCAGATGCATACTGCTGATCACCATTCTTGCTATAACAGGGCTCATCGGCGCGCCTCCGTCAAGCATTTCTTTAATGGAGTCTTTCAACTTGTCCGAGATGTGTTTTTTTAACAGATAACCATTCGCGCCGCTGTAAATGGCCTGAAATACGTGCTCGCTATCGTCAAAAACGGTAAGCATAATTATCAATACCCTGCTGTTAAATGCCCTTATCTTTTTCACTCCCTCAATCCCATTCATGCCGGGCATATCAATATCCATTAATATAACATCAGGGTTCAACGCAGCAACCTGGCTTTCCACTGCCGAACAATCTGCAAATGCCCCTATTACCTCATATTCAGCGGCAAAGTAAAGCAAGCTGCATACACTTTCGCGCAGGTTTTGATTATCCTCGTATATTAAAATGGTATGCATTCTCCCCTGTTTACATTAATGATAAAACGACGTTAAGGTACCAATCATTTGGCGACCGCCATATACCCATATTATGTGATGGCTAAGACCACGCAAATGCTGGTGCCTTCTGCCGGTTTTGTGCTGATGTTAAAATCAGCATTCATTTCGGCGGCCCTGCTCCGCATATTTTTAAGCCCATTTCCGTTATACTGCTTCGAGCCGTCAAACCCTTTCCCGTTATCTGTTATTCGTATTGAAAATTGGCTATCTATTTTCTTTACCTCAATATCTGCCCGGCTTGCTCCGCTATATTTTGCAATGTTGTTTATCGCTTCCTTAAATATCAGGTAAAGATTTTTGCGTTCATCAACGCCCAGTTTCAAATCGGCCAACTGGCTTTCTTCATTAAAAGCAAAAGAGATACCAGCCGGCTCCAATATGGTTATAGCAAATTCCTTCATTTTCAAAATGGTGTTTTCCAAATGGTCGTTGGCAGGGTTTATTGCCCAAACAATGTCGCTCATGCTTTCCATAATAGTATATGAACTGCTTTTTATCTTTTCAAGGCCGCTTGTTACGTTCACATTACCGCCCGCCTGCTCAAGCGCCACTTTACTCAAAATATTAATACTGCTAAGCGTAGAGCCGATATCATCATGTAAATTGCGGGCGATGCTGTTACGCATTTTTTCCATTTCGAGCAGTCGTTTCGCTTTTTGCACCACCCTATACCTGGCTATCACCAAAAAACCTATTGCCAGTAGCATCAGTAATACTATGAGCGTACCATACCTGAATATTTTTTGATTTTGCAGATTGGCCTTATACAATAGCTGATCTTTCTTCAATAAACTTATTTCCTTTTCCTTCTTCTCAATATTATACCGCTGTTCCAATTCTTTTACCTGCAGCTGCAGCTGACTGTTCTGCAAGCTATCCTGTTTACTATGATATTTTTCATTGTAATCCAGAGCTTTCTCATATTGCTTATTTTGAGCATAGAAATCTGAAAGATGTTTGTAATTGTTCAGCTCGGTGCTTTTGTCGCCCATTTTTACCGCAGTGTTAAGGGTGTTTAAAAACACTTTTTCGGTGGATTGTTGGTGGGCAATAGTATTTTGCAGGTTTGCGGCTTCGGCGTTTGCTACCGACATATAAGCAGTATCACCTAACTGTTTAAACAATGCTGTGCTATAATCAAGGTAGCGCCTGGCATTTTCAATATCTTTTTGATCTTCATAAAATTTTGCAATTTCCAGGTCTGTCTTCCCTTCTTCAATAGGGAGTTTTAATCCCCTCACTAACTCAAGTCCGTGCATAAAACTGCCAAGCGCTTCCCCTGGCTTATGCAAATTATTTTGCACCTCTCCCAACGTAACGTAGGTATTGGACAGCCCCCTTTTATCATTCAATTCCGTTTTTAAAGCTATCGAACGCTGCGCATATGATAAGGCTTCGGTATACTGTTTTAACCTGATGAAATCAACAGCAATATTGGAATAGCAAAACGAAATGCCACGCTTATTGCCTAATTCTTCAAAAAGTTTTAATGCCTCCAGGCGAAAAGCCATCGAATTACGGTAATCGCCCATATCGGAGTAATTATTCCCTATATTCAGGTCCTGCCCGGCCATGCTCAGCTTGTCATTTTGAATTTTAAACAGGCGCAGTGCTTCCTTCATAAAAGGTATGGAAGCTTTATAGTTACCTTGCCGGCGATAAAAAAGGCCCTCTGTAAAATAATAGTTTGAGATTACATAAGAGATATGCGTATCATCCCCCAGTTTTTTCAGCTGATCAATATAATATCTTGCGCTATCCGTCTTGTTAATTTGTGAAAATATGGTCGCCGCTACCGAATAAGCTGCGGACAGCCTGTTTGGCAGGCTTAGTTTTCTGGCGAGTGAAATTGAAGCCAATACATATTGTTTGGCAACCGGGATATTACTGCGTGAAAACTCGTTGGCAAGTTCTAAAGATGCCACTACCTCGAGCGAGTCTTTTTTGCCGCGCGCAACAACTTTTTGAAGACTATCAATCAACCGATTTTGGCCGAAAGCCGTCCCCGCAAAAAATAAAAATGCAAAAGCTATAAAACGTCCCGGCTTCATAGTAACGATTTGGTTACACAAGATACAAAAAATAATAATTTGTATGAATAAGTATTTGTGTTATAAAATAATATTATGGCATGTAAAATGGCCGGACCGGTGACCGTAATGCGAAGTTTATGTTGAACGCTGTCCGATTTCTGTGACCTGGATAGCTATGCCTGTACTTTGCAACTGCTTAACAAAATGTAAGATAATAGACAGGGCCTCACTGCGCACCTGGCTTTGTTTATATAAAAGTTCACTACAAGATTGTTTATTTAAGCAAATACCGCCAAAAAGTGCTGACACAATCGTGTCACTGACAAAACTTTGTCAGCAGTTAGATAACTGATAATCAAATTTGTAGCGCTTTGTAGCGCTTGTAGCGCTACAAAATTGTACGGGTGACGTTTATTAAACGCCATCGCTCATTCCCCACATCTTTTCAAAACTTCTCCATCCCAAACCGTCCACTAAAGCTATATTTGCAAAATAACAATTGTTCGCTCTTACATGCCATCATCCACCTCCAACAAACGCACCAGGCCAGTATTTAAAACAGCCGCGCTGGACGACCAGGAGAAATTTCAACCCCTGCCCCAGCCTACCGGTAAATATCCTTACCATTTAAATATCCGGGATGTTTTGCCGGAATTACCCGCCAATAAAATGGTGTTCCATATGGCCGGTGATACAGGCGGTTTGGTGTCCCCCGTTTATAAACACCGGATAGCTAATGAAATGATCAGTCAATGTAATGTCGTTGCATCGGAAGAAGATCGCCCGCAGTTTTTTTTTCATCTGGGCGATGTGGTTTATAATTTCGGACAGGAGGAAGAATATGAGCCGCAGTTTTTTGAGCCCTACCGCAATTATCCAAACCCCATTTTTGCCATACCTGGAAACCATGACGCGGACATCGATCCATTCGATGAAAATGAGCCGAACAGCCTGGATGCCTTTGTAAAAGTTTTTTGTGATACCTCTTCAAGGCCTATACCTTTTTCTGGCGATTCTGGCCGGAAAAGCAATATCCAACCCAACGTTTATTATACTTTAAAAAACCCGCTGGCCAATATAATCGCGCTTTACGGCAATGTGCCCAGGTTTGGCACCATTACCCCGGTGCAAAAGGAATGGTTTATCAACGAGTTGAAAGCGGCCGATACTGAGCGTTCCGGCAAAGCACTGATCGTTTGCCTGCACCATTCGGCCTATTCGGCCGACACCAACCACGGCTCCAGCTTGCCCATGCAGCTTTTCCTGAACGCGGCATTTAATGAGGCTGGTGTTTGGCCGGATGTAGTTTTCAGCGGGCATGTACACAATTACCAGCGTTTTAGTAAGCTATATCCAAATGGGAAAACGATCCCTTTTATAGTCGCCGGCGCGGGCGGCTATGCAGATCTCCACAGAATAGCCCAACCCGGTGATCCAGCCTTTCCCGATCAAAGCAAATTACTGGATGATGTGTACCTCGAGAAATATTGCGACGAAACCCATGGTTTCTTAAAGGTAACAATTGAAAAAACAGCCGCAGATTTTACTCTCAAAGGCGATTATTACACGGCGGACGACAGCGGCAAAGGTTTGCCTGCTGTGATATATGATTCTTTTACCGTCAAATTAGGGGAAGCTGGATAAAACCGGGTGAGAATGTCACGGGCAGCAAAAAAGAGATTTATTCGCATTTATTTTATTTTAAAAACTCATGGTTAATTCATCCGTAGCGATGGGTTTTAAACCCATCGCTATTTATCCCCAACCAGGTCATTATAAATAAACAGCCCGCCATCTTCGGTATCGGTGTTAATTACCTTTCCCTCTAAAACGCTCATTCCCGCTTTTGCCGGGTTATTTCCACGGCCAAGCGGCCATTTACCGTAAGTATCTGAAATATTTATGCCGCCAATAGTAGCTGCATCCAAACCAAAATCGGTGCAATTGTTGTTGTTGAGGTTATAAGGGTGGCTGTTATACTGTTTTACCAGCTGCAATATTTTTTGAAAC
>NZ_CAIWNH010000232.1 GCF_903913935.1 uncultured Mucilaginibacter sp. | reverse complement strand
CGTCGCACCGCATTATGGCTAAGTTGGTGTGGCTGGGGCAAAGGCCTTTTTTGAACGAAGCATGGAAGCGTGTTTATGGCCATTCATTACCTTTTAACGACCCAATACATGCTGCGTTTAAAAAAACACCGCCATTAATGTTTTATGCGTATAGCAAGCACATACTTCCAAAACCGGTGGACTGGTCGGAAGTGCAGTGTGTAACCGGTTATTGGTTTTTAAAGGCCAAACAAGAATGGAAGCCATCAGCCGAATTGGAACAGTTTTTAGCCTCGGGTAGCAAGCCTGTATACATTGGTTTTGGAAGTATGAATGACGGACGAAATAAAAGCGGCAGCATAAAAACCCTGATTTTGGAAACGGTAAAACGAACAGGACAAAGGGCAGTGTTATTAAATGCCGGCCTGGGTTTAGTACAAAGCGAATTGCCCGAAAACATTTTTGTTACCGAGCCGGTGCCGTTTGAATATCTGTTCCCCAAAATGGCAGCTGTAGTTCATCACGGCGGGGCGGGTACAACTGCTGCAGCGTTAAGGGCAGGTGTGCCATCGGTTATTACACCTTTAATTTACGATCAACGGTTTTGGAGTTGGTGCGTTGAAAATATTGGGGCAGGTACAACGCCTATAGCATGGAATAAAGTAACCGTTGATAATTTAACCGCCGGTATTAATACTGCGTTGGCTAACGATGATATAAAGAACCGAGCGTTGCAAACAAGCGAAAGAATGAGGGAAGAAAACGGGATTGAAAAAACCATAGAACTATTTAATAGCTATTACTGCTAAATTTTATCTTCACGCTATATGGCATTAAAAGTAATTGGCGCAGGTTGGGGCCGCACAGGAACTGAATCGCTTAAAATGGCTTTAGAGCAGTTGGGGTTTGACCGGTGCTACCATGGTTTTGATTTGATGAACGATGGGCGCAAATTGCAATACTGGAAACAAATGCATGAAGAAGGCAAAACCGATTATGATGCATTGTTTGATGGATACATAGCAGCAGTTGATACACCGGCGGCATATTACTATAAAGAACTGATGCAGCAGTATCCCGAGGCCAAGGTTATCCTTACAGTGCGCGATGCGGGAAAGTGGTTTGATAGTGCTGCTAACACTATTTTTAAAAGGCCGCCCCCGGTTAAGTACGCCATTTTAAAATTTATGGGGCGACTTTCGAAAAAGCTAAGTTACGTGCCGCTGATAGATGAACACCTGCAGGATATTTTTTTTGAGAAAGAGTTTAACGGAAAAATTGATGATAAGCAGGCTATGATGGCATGGTTTAACCAATGGAACGAGCAGGTTAAAAATACGGTACCGGCGCACAGACTGCTGGTTTATAATGTTGCCGAAGGTTGGGGGCCTTTATGTAAATTTTTGGATGTGCCCGTACCGGCTGCGCCTTTTCCGCAAACCAATACAAAAGAGAATTTTCAGAAAAGGGTCGAGCGGGCGATTTTTAGCCCAACCGGTGCCCGGGTGTAAAATACATTAACAGCCGGCCTCTTCCTTCCCCTAAAGAGGAAACCAAAGCCAGCCTTAAACTCCATTTATACCTCTCATTTAAAATTCTCATTTTCACGTCATCAATTATATTTCCATTGCTAAATTTTTGCATTGACACAATCGCGTAATAATTTTCAAAACTGGGTTTT
>NZ_CAIWNH010000231.1 GCF_903913935.1 uncultured Mucilaginibacter sp. | reverse complement strand
GAAGCTACTAGTAATTCCTTTTTGCCGGCCACTGATTTGATATCAAACACCGGATTTTGATGGTACTTCAGTGTTTTAACTACCTGCTGTTTTATAAAATCAAAGACCAGCACGTCCCCATTACGCAAACCGGCAAACAATAAGGGAAAGCCAACCGGGCCGTGTATTGCATAGATAGATGCATTTACGGGGAACATCACTTTAATAAACGCGTTATTTTTAAGGTTCCATTCTACGAGGCCTTTATCATTACCCCCGCTAAATAATATCCCTGGCTTTTGGGAAAGCTCAAGGGTAAATATCGGGTTACCATGCCCTGTTAATTCGGCTGTTTTTTGTATTGAGATCATGGTTGGTTCATGGTTGATGGTTGATGGTTCATGGCATGAAGATCATAGTTCGAGGTTATATCCCAAAAAAGGCTATGAACCATGAACTATGATCCATGAACTAATAACTAACGATGTCTTTCTTCCAAATTCAACGCGATCCGTTCCAGGTTAAGGCCTTTTTCGCGCAATAAAACGATAAGGTGAAAAACAAGGTCCGATGCCTCGTTGATCAAATCGGTTTCGGTTTCAGCTAAGGCGGCAATTACAGTTTCAACTCCCTCTTCACCAACCTTTTGTGCTATCTTATTTAAACCTTTTGCCTGTAGCTTATTTACATACGAACCTTCTTTCGGATTGGCATATCGGTCGGCTACAATATTTTCCAGCTGGAATATAAAATTCTGGTTGTAATCTGTTTTAAAACAGCTGCGTGAACCAGTATGGCATGTTGGGCCAATTGGATCTACTTTAATCAACAAAGTATCATTATCACAATCCAAATGAATGTTTTTTACATGCAGGAAATTGCCGCTGGTTTCGCCTTTTGTCCACAACCGGGTTTTAGACCTGGAGAAGAAGGTTACTATATTTTCGTTAACGGTTTTATCAAAAGCTTCCTGGTTCATATAGCCCAGCATCAGTACTTCCAATGTTTGCCAGTCCTGTATAATTACAGGTACTAATCCGTCTGTTTTGTTAAAATCGATGTTCATTATATTTTCTCTCCCTCATTCCCCGTTGTTTTTGTCCCCACAAACAACTGCTCAATTAGCAGTCTGTGACGACATAGAAGGCGGGTTAAAGTGTTAATAATTTTATGCTTCTCTCACCTCAATATGGTGCTGTTTCAAAATCTTTTTCAAATCCGGAATCAATATCTCCCCATAATGAAATACCGACGCCGCCAGTGCCGCGTCTACGTTGCTTTGTTCAAAAACATCCACAAAATGCTGTACGTTGCCGGCACCTCCTGAGGCGATAACCGGTATCTTTACTGCATCATTCACCTGCTTTAAAAATATATTGTCAAAGCCGGTTTTCGTGCCATCATGATCCATCGACGTAAGTAATATTTCACCTGCTCCGCGGCTTTCGGCTTCCAGGATCCAATCCATAGTTTCTTTATCGGTGGGTAAACGACCACCATTTAGATGAACGATATTTTTACCACCCATCACCCGGGTATCGACCGCTATCACTACAAACTGAACACCAAAGGCATTTGCCAGTTCGTTAATTAATGCCGGGTTACGTACCGCAGCAGAATTAATAGAGATCTTATCGGCTCCCGCATTCAGCAAAGCATCAGCATCGGCTATTTCGTTAATACCTCCACCAATAGTAAATGGTATATTGATCTGCCTTGCCACGGATTTAACCAGCTCAACCATGGTTTTGCGGCGTTCGACAGTAGCCGTTATATCCAGGAATACCAGTTCATCGGCTCCCTGGCGCGAATAGTTCCAGGCCAATTCAACAGGGTCGCCTGCGTCACGCAGGTCGACGAAGTTTACGCCTTTAACCGTACGGCCGTCTTTAACGTCTAAACAGGGAATGATACGCTTTGCCAGCCCCCCCCGCCCCCTAAAGGGGGAGCTTATCGCTTCATTAATTGTATTCAATACTTTTTCTATTTGATTAAATATCTCTTCATTTTTGAAACGAAGAACTTTCATGCCATCATTTTCGATATTAAGTTGTCTTTCTAAATCATGGCTAGCTATCTCCGGAATATTGTGAATGCTACCATCAACTTCGACAATAAGTTTGTGTTGATGACAATAAAAATCAGCAATATAAATACCTAATGGATGCTGTCTTCTGAATTTTGCACCAAGTTGACTACCCTTCAAATGCCCCCATAATATCATCTCTGCAGAAGTCATATTATTTCTAAGTGCCGCCGCATTTTTGAATATCAAACTGTTTGCACCCAAAAACATTTTGTTTTTCAAATTCAACTATAGTTCCCCCTTTAGGGGGTTAGGGGGCTAGATGGAAATTAAAGATTCCAGATTCCAGTTTTTTATTTCTTCGATGGTAATGTGTCCTTCATAAATTGCTTTTCCTACCACACACGACTCTACTTTTAAGCGATTTAGCTTTTCAATATCATCCATGGAACTTACGCCGCCCGAAGCGATCAGTTTAATGAACGGAGAGTGGTCAAGCAGTTTTTCATAAAGATCGATGCCGGCACCACCCAATTTTCCGTCTTTACCAATATCGGTACACAAAAATCGGAAGAAGCCAAGCGCGAGGCATTTATCAACATAATCCATCAGTTTAATGGGGGAGCTTTCCATCCATCCGGAATATTTGATCACTTCGTCCAAAACGTCGATAGCAATTACTACCTGGTCGGAGCATTTGTCGCGGCCGCAAATTTCTTTACTCAGTTCAGGAAGGAAGGAAGGATTAGTAAGCGCCTGGGTGCCCACAATTACCCGGTAAACACCTGCATCAATTAATTCCTTAACCTTTTCGATACTGCGGATACCGCCCCCATATTGCACCTTCATGTCTGTTTTTTTGATCACCTCAAAAAGGTATTGCTGGTTGCTGAAATCGTTTTTGGCGCCGTTGAGGTCGATGATATGGATCATATTGGTGCCGTAGGACTGGTACTTTTCGATCATTTCCTCCAGGGATACGTCGTAATTTGTAACCTGTTTATAGTCGCCCTCACGCAGGCGGACGACTTTTTTATCCAATATATCTATTGCCGGAATAATATACATGTCTTTATAATTTTGAAAAATTCTTTAGTAGCGTTTCTCCATAAGTCCCTGATTTTTCGGGGTGAAACTGTACCCCGTAGAAATTATCCCGCCAAATTGATGCCGAAAACTGGTTGATATATGTTGTTGATGATAAGGTGTATGCCTTATTATACTCAATAAAGTATGAATGTACGAAGTAAAAGTGTGAACCGGCCGGAATATTTTGAAATAAGGGGTTTTCCTTTTCAGGGAACACCTGGTTCCAGCCCGTATGAGGTACCTTAAATTCAGTGTTTCCATCAAATTTCAAAGTATTTATCGGGAAAATATCCAGTAGGTTAGCATCGCCTTCTTCGGAGTGTGCGGTTAACAATTGCATACCTACACAAATACCCAAAGTGGGCTTTTTAAGCGCCTTTATTTTTGGCACCAGGCCGGTATGCTCCAACTTGGCCATAGCTGCTCCTGCATGGCCTACGCCAGGAATAATATAGCGGTCGTATAACTCAAAATCTTCTTCGCGGTTAATCATTCCATAACTTATGCCCAGTCTTTCTAAAGCAGAAATTAATGAGAAAATATTCCCCGCTCCGTAATTTATAATTCCTATCATCTTTGTTTTAACTTGGTTTGCAGTTTTTTTTTCTGCTAACGAAAACTATAGTAAACCTTTAGTTGAGGGTAACACCATTTTATTCCCGTCTCTCTTCACCGCCATTTTAATGGCTTTGGCGAAGGCTTTAAATATCGCCTCAATTTTATGATGTTCGTTTTCGCCCTCGGCTTTAATATTTAAATTGCATTTGGCCGCATCCGAGAATGATTTAAAAAAGTGAAAGAACATTTCTGTCGGCATTTCGCCTATTTTTTCTCTTTTAAATTCGGCGTCCCAAACTATCCAGTTCCGGCCGCCAAAATCAAGGGCTACCTGGGCCAGGCAGTCGTCCATCGGCAAGCAGAAACCATAGCGCTCAATACCTTTTTTATTTCCAAGTGCGGTGGCAAAAACTTCGCCTAAGGCAATGCCGGTATCTTCAATGGTATGATGTTCGTCGATGTGCAGGTCGCCGTTGGCTGTTATTTCCAGGTCGATACTGCCGTGGCGGGCGATCTGGTCGAGCATGTGATCGAAAAAATGCAGGCCGGTGGATACTTTGGCTTCGCCTGTCCCGTCAAGGTTTATTTTGATATAGATGTCCGTTTCTTTGGTCGAACGCCTGTGCTCAACCACCCGTTCGCCGAGCTTTAGAAACTCATAGATCTTTTCCCAATCGGTGGTTTCCAGCGCGACGGTACTTTTTACTTTTTGTTCTTCTTCCGGCCCGCTGAATTCAGCGCCGCCAAGATTGGAATGGTTGTTCAGCCAGATGGCTTTAGCGCCTAAATTGTACCCTAAAAGCACGTCATTTTTTCTGTCGCCGATGGTGAAGGAGTTTTTCAGATCATATTTTTCAGTATCAAAATACTGAGTGAGCAAACCGGTGGCAGGTTTTCGGGTAGGAGCATTATCTGCGGGGAAAGTCCTGTCTATACAAAAGTTGGAGAAAATTGCACCTTCATTTTTAAAGGTTTGTATTATAAAGTTATGTACCGGCCAAAACGTATCTTCGGGGTAGCTGGCTGTGCCCAAACCATCCTGGTTGGTTACCATTACCAGTTCATAGTCAAGTTCTTTGGCGATTTTTGGGAGATATTGCAAAGCACCCGGGTAAAATTCAAGTTTGGCAAATGAATCGATCTGTTCGTCAGGCGTTTCATTGATCATGGTGCCGTCGCGGTCGACAAACAATATTTTTTGCAGTTTGCTCATTTATAGTTTTGTAAAGTATTTAACAATATTTCATTTTCCGCCGGCGTACCAACAGTTATACGTAAACAACCTGCACATAATTCCACTTTTGAACGGTCGCGCACGATAATTCCCTGTTGAACCAGGAAGTTATAGATGCCTTTTGGATCCGTTGTTTTTACGAGGATAAAGTTTGCGTCCGACGGGTAAATATCCTCCAAAAATTCAAAGTCCTTTAAGCCTAAAACCAATTTATCGCGTTGTATCAGCGTTTCCTTTATCCATGCGTTTACCTGTTCAATATTAGCCAATGCCTGTAGCGCCAGTTGCTGCGAGGCTTCGTTCACGTTATAAGGTGGTTTCACCTTATTCATTACCTCAATGATCTCTTCGCTGGCGAAAGCCATCCCAACGCGTAAACCGGCCAACCCCCAGGCTTTTGAAAGCGTTTGCAATACCACCAGGTTACCGAATTCGGTTAATTCCTGTATAAAGGATCTTTGTCTGCTGAAATTGATATAAGCTTCGTCCACTATCACCAAGCCATCAAAATTTGCCAGCAAGGTTTCCACATCCGCCCGGTTGATTGAATTACCGGTGGGGTTATTGGGCGAACATACAAAGATCATTTTGGTATGTTTGTCAATTGCTTCGGCAATGGCTTCCAGGTTGAGCTGGAAATCCGCAGTTAGCGGAACATTCCGGATCGCCACGTCATTTATATTGGCCGATACCTGGTACATACCATAAGTAGGTGGCACCAGGATCACATTATCCACACCCGGATTACAAAAACTGCGGTAAAGAATATCAATAGCCTCGTCACTGCCGTTCCCTAAAAATATGTTGCGAATGGGTACGCCTTTAATGGCGCTCAAACGTTTTTTTACTTCTATTTGCAGCGGATCAGGGTAACGGTTATAGGATTGTTCCAATGGTGACCCAAAAGCATTTTCATTGGCATCTAAAAATACGCTTGCCTCACCCTGGTATTCATCCCGGGCGGATGAATAGGGGACAAGGCGCTTTATATTTTCTCTTAATAGGCCCCCCAGCCCCCTAAAGGGGGAGTTGCCGTTAGGGCCGCTATAATATTGTTTATTTTCTTCTTCCATTTTAATAATCGTTTGGACGTAACTCCCCTTTAGGGGGTTTGGGGGCTTATTCTCACACTCACCGCATTCTTGTGTGCGTGTAAGCCTTCTAACTCTGCTAAAATTTCTACTGAAGGCCCGATGTTTTTTATACCATCGGGCGTAATATGCTGAAAGGTGATCTTCTTAACAAACGAATCCACTGACACACCCGAATAGGCCCTTGAATAGGAACTGGTAGGTAAAGTATGGTTGGTTCCGGAGGCGTAATCACCGGCACTTTCGGGTGTTAAATTACCCAGGAATACTGATCCGGCGTTAATGATGTTTGCAGTTTGCTGTTGCCAGTTTGCGGTAGAAAGTATTAAGTGCTCTGGTGCATAAGCGTTACTGAATTGCATGGCTTCATCCAATGTATTGGTTACAACGATGTAGGAGTTTTCCAAAGCTTGTTTAACGATTTCGGCTCTTGGCAAAACGGGTACCTGTTTTTCTACTTCAACTAAAACCTCTTCGGCTATTTTAGCAGACGTACAAACCAGTATGGCCTGGCTATCAATACCGTGCTCTGCCTGAGCCAGCAGATCCGCAGCAACGTAAGCCGGGTTACAGGATTCATCAGCTATTACCAATACTTCAGACGGGCCTGCCGGCATATCAATAGCGGTGGTTGTGGTGGATTGTATAATGGTTTTTGCCTTGGTAACAAACTGGTTGCCGGGGCCAAAGATCTTGTCCACTTTAGCAATGGACTCCGTACCATAAGCCATGGCGGCGATTGCCTGTGCACCCCCTGCCAGATAGATCCTATCAATCCTTAATAATAATGCTACATACGCTATAAAGGCGTTCACTTTGCCGTTTTTTTGCGGTGGCGAAAAAACCACAATCTCGTGGCAACCGGCGATTCTTGCCGGGATACCCAGCATTAAAAAGGTGCTTGGTAAAACTGCTGATCCGCCGGGAATGTACAGTCCCACTTTTTCAATAGGCCGCATTTCGCGCCAGCAGGTTACGCCGGGCATGGTTTCAACCTTCTCTTCTGCTTTTACCTGTGCCGCATGAAATTTATAGATGTTATTATAAGCGATTTCTAAGGCTGCCTTTTGCTCGGCGGTTACTGCAGCCGCAATGGCTTCCAGTTCTTCTTTATCAAGGTAAAGATTGTGCAGTTCAACCCTGTCAAACTTTAAGGCAAAATCAAGCAGGGCGCTGTCGCCGTGCTCTTTCACTTTCGTGATAACATCCTCAACAACACTGCGGACCTCATTCGCCGGGTCAACATTCCGTTGAACGAGTTTTTTGATATCAAATGCGCTTAAATCAGAATAATTAAATGTCTTCATGCCCCCAAACCCCCTAAAGGGGTGTTACGTCCTAAAATTTATTTCTCATTACCTAAACCCTTTCCTCCCCCTTTAGGGGGCGGGGGGCCGTGCTTACAGTATTATCTTCTCAATCGGCATTACCACTATGCCTTGTGCGCCGGCTTGTTTCAGCTGGCTTATTTTGTCCCAGAAGTCACGTTCAGGGATAACGGTATGAACAGCCACCCAGTTCGCTTCGGCCAAAGGTACAACTGATGGACTTTTAACACCAGGTAAAAGGTTGATAATAGCTGATAAATTATCTGTATGAACGTTCAATACCACATACTTGGTTTCTTTGGCCCTTAATACCGACTGGATGCGCTGGATCAATTCTTTTACCAGCTCTTCATCCTCACTGCCCTTGCGGCCTATTAGTACTGCTTCAGACGACATTACATCGGCAAAAGGTACAAG
This sequence comes from uncultured Mucilaginibacter sp., assembly GCF_903913935.1. GTDB lineage: Bacteria > Bacteroidota > Bacteroidia > Sphingobacteriales > Sphingobacteriaceae > Mucilaginibacter. The sequence goes on along the minus strand of NZ_CAIWNH010000231.1, from coordinate 2,957 downwards.
GCCATTGCTTTTTAAAGTTCCACCGGTCGATACCAAATCGCAGATGGCGTCGCTAAGGCCAAGGCCCGGCGAGATCTCTACCGAACCCGAAATGGTACGAATATCAGCCTGAATATTTTTTTCTTTCAGGAATTTGCCGAGGATAACAGGGTAGGTGGTAGCAATAGCCTTGCCGTTAAGCTGGTCGAGGTGCTGGATAGCGTTGTTATTGGGGACTGCAATTTTTAAACTGCATTTCCCGAAGCCGAGGCGCTGCAGGTAACTTACTGCCACTTCGGTTTCCTGTATCACGTTTTCACCTACGATGCCCAGGTCGGCAATACCGTCCTGTACATATTCAGGGATGTCGTCATCGCGCAAAAAAAGAATTTCGAGCGGAAAATTGGATACAGGGGAGATAAGCGAGCTCTTGTAGTTTTCGAAGCTGAGGCCGCAATTTTTTAATAATTCAACGGATTTTTCGTTGAGCCTGCCAGATTTCTGGATAGCTATTTTTAGTGTTTTCACTGATTAAAATTAAGAAACTAAAAGGAAAAGAATGAACCGGGGGTGTTATTTCGCGTAGAAACATACATTAGCTGATCACCACATGGTGGTGATGATGCAATGGCAGATGATGTTGCTGGTAACTGTTCATTTTGTATTTACCGGGACACAACGTATGGTGCCATGACGGTTTGATGGCGCAAATATAGAGAGATGTTTGGATTATCAAAATAAAATTGTTTTAATAAGCGTAGTTAGCTTTCTGTAAATTAGAAACGGGTTTTTAACAGTGTTAATATAAAAATGCTATAAATGTAAAGAATGCCCTTTACCTTCCGTCACAATAATAAATCTCACCTTCTTTGGCTGCGCCGATTTTCACCAGTTTTTTGTTTTTCATGATATCGGGCAAATTCACAAGCTCAGTATTGTACAAATTATCAAACCAGATCAAATAAAACTGTTTATGGGCATAAAATTTTTGCACATCTTTCTGGAAAAATTTATGTGGGATGAGCTCCGAAGAGGTGCCGGTAAACAAATAAACCGCCTCATTAGCATCACTAAAAATTGGTGCGCCGGGCTTATAAATGTTTTTATGCTGTTTTAAATAAACCACAAATTCCGATTTGTTCCAGTCGTCGTCACTGTAACCAGGTACGCCATAATCACCTTCATCGTCATAGCGCTGGTAGTCGGCCTGGTAGGTGGAGTATTCAAAAGCCACCATTAATATTATCGCTATGCCTGCCAGTATATATTTTGCTTTGGATTTTACAAGGTTTAAAACATCCGGCACCCAATAGGTACAGGCAATTAATAGCGGGATAAACATGGGAGATAAAAGTCGGCTATTGATCCGCTCGAACCGCTGGAAACTTGCCCAGATCAATATAAAAAGGCCGTAAACAATGGTAAAAGCGATTACAATGTTCTCGTAGCTGTTGATCTTTCCTTTAAAGGCTTTCCATAATAAAACAGCTATCAGCGCGAGCAATACGATCGAAGCTATTAAAATGGCAAATGGATACGCCTTGTTGCTCAATGCACCCCAATCAACTATTACCGTACCGATGTAATACAGGTTATCTTTAAAGGGTGTAATAGAAGGTTCGCGGGTGCCGGTGCTCAGGCCGGTCGCGGTGCTGTTTACTATAAGGTTGGCTACCAGCAGGGATATCGATATGAAACCATAAAACAAGGCATGGCCAACCTTTTTTTTCCACCAGGGTAAGTGGTCATCCACCAAAAGCATTAATCCGCCTACCCCAATGATGGTAATACCAACGTAACGCGTGATGCAGGCGATGGCTGTAATAATAGCTACCCATAACAGCGATTTTAAGGTATGAGTTTGCAGATACCGCCAATAGGCGATAATGAAAAGCATGATCTCTAAAATAAACAACGTCTCCGACCACAGGTAGGTATAGATCTCCAGCAGACCCGGGCTTAAAATAATAGCGCCGAGGATCAGCCATTTGTAGATTCTTGAATGTGCAACGAATTTAGACATGATCCAGCCGGTAGTAAATATCACAACGGCAAAAAGGGTGGCATCAATCATTGCGCCGGCCTTTATCGGATCGGCACCTGTAATAAATTGAATAGCACCCAGGAAAAACGGGTAAAAAACGGGGAAAAAAGTGAGCGGTGTTTTATTAAAGGTTAACAGCGAAAAATGCGATTGTATGTTTGTCGCCGTGCTGGCATACATGATAGAATCGGGCGAAATACCCACGCCGCTATACGCTGTATACAGGTAAATAGCAAAAAAACCGATGCAGGCTGCTATAAATGAATCGAGATTATTTAAATAGCGGGATGGTTTCATGGGAGAACGTTGTAATGTTGAAATGTTTGAATGTTGAAATGTTGTAACGTTACAATGTTATTAAAAATTTCAATGGTTTTACTTTGTAAAGATTAGACAACTTCCTGCTAAAATCTTTACATTACAACATTTCAATTTTAAAACTTTCCAACAACTTACACAATCATGCCCAAAACCTCGCTCAAGGGCTGGTCACTGTCAACCAAAATTCCGTTTACACCAGCAGCAGTTGCAGCGGTCATATCCCGTTCACGGTCGCCGATAAAGTAAGATTTGGATGGGTCGAGGTTGTATTTTTCGATGCCCCGTAGTAGCAATCCGGGTTTTGGTTTGCGGCAATCACAATCGCCGGTAAAATCGGGATGATGGGGACAGTAGAATATATCTGTAAATTCAACGCCATGTTCGCCGTACAATTTTTTTAATTGGCTGTGCATTTTTGCCAGTTCATCTTCGCTGTACCAGCCTTTTGCCAGGCCGCCCTGATTGGTGGCTACAATAAGTAAGTAGCCTTTGTCCTGTAATGTTTTTAAGGCATCAAAATTATTAAGAATCTCAAAATCCTCAACCCGGCATACATAGTCGCCCATTTCGCGGTTTAATACGCCGTCGCGGTCTAAAAAAACAGCTTTATTTT
>NZ_CAIWNH010000230.1 GCF_903913935.1 uncultured Mucilaginibacter sp. | reverse complement strand
GCTCCAGGTATTTTTCATAAGCCCTGTTTATGGTTAAATCCAACTCTTCTTCATTCCATGGCTTAGCCAGGTAATGAAAGATCTTCCCTTTATTTATGGCGTCAATAACGGCGTTCATATCTGCGTAGCCTGTTAACAGCAGCCTCATCGGGTCTGGAAATTTATCCAGTACTTTCTCCAAAAACTCTATACCTGTCATTTCCGGCATGCGCTGATCCGTTATAATAATATGTACCTGGTTTTTTGCAAGAATATCCAGCGCTTCAGCGCCGCTGAGCGCGGTTAACACCTTATATTTAATGCGAAAAGTGGCTTTGAACGAAAACAAGTTATGTTCTTCATCATCTACATAAAGCACCGCAATTTTGTTATCTGACATTTTTATGGATTTGCTTTAACTTCATTTACCGAAGTAAATATAATAATTCTATTCCTTTTGGCTTCACTAACATTAGTAATATCCTGCAAATTCAGCAGATAATAAATTGTACGTCCCTTCATTTTTTTATTGTGCCGGGTTAATAGCTTCGCGTTGCATCACCTGCAAACATTACGTAAAAACCCTCCTGCAAGTTCAGTGCTGATACGCAGCTATCCAGCCTTAATGCAAGATACCTTTGAGTATTGATTAACCAATTAAGCCCTAAGCCTTGAATCTCAAGCTCTAACAAAAACCTTACAATATTTTACTTCAGATTCAAAACTTACGACTCATCATCTAAATTAATACGGAACAAGAAGCCGAAAATCCCTTTGTAATTGTCTGCAGCAAAAACAAAAAAAAGAGTAAGCACCCGGTTAGCCGAAAACGGGAAACAGAGTAGGCGAAAAACATTAAAAAAACAACATCATGCCTAACGCAATTTACAACTATGTGTATTATCATACACTACCTGTTGGTGGCGGCTTAACCCGCCAAAACAGAAATCCCGCCTCTTCCTCTGTTTACTCCCCGGTTCCGGGTATCGTTGTACCACCCACAAACGATTTGGCTCCCGGCAGTCAGTTTCACCCCGACCTTCCGCCAGCCAGCCACACCCAAGGTACAACTACTTATACATTCGGTTTTATCAATGTATCGGGATGTGGCGCAGGCCAAACTTCTACAAACCTCGCTAGCCTGCCCGGTTCAGATCCAGACAACCCACTTTTGGTTGGCTCAGAAACCATTAACATACTGGCTGTTTACCTTGCCAGCGGCATATCCGGCCCTGGTGGCGGCGGGCCTGGCATTTATCTGGATGCTTTTGACGAAACAGCAGGCGAATTTTTGAATAACTTTTTTGTAACCGGAATTGCACCTGATAACGGGTTAACGCACAATGTGAACGTTTATGGCTCACTTGCCATCGTACCTGCAACTGAAACCGTAACCGCTGCTGCGAACCCAATGGCCACACCCGCAGTAATTAACAGCAATGCAAATTTTGATAAATGGGACATCCTCGAAGCCAACGGCAGCAATCCGCACGCTAATGGACAGAATTTGGTGGTAACCGGAAGTACAGGGTCAGACTTAACCGCATTTGCCATTTACCAGCAACCCCAATCGGTTTATATTACCGGCGACTACGCCAGCCCTGATATTATCCTTTTCACGCCATTTAGCACCACTTCTATGGGTACAGTTGTTCCGAACGTTGGGTACGATACTGAGGTAATTGCGGGTTTACATTACGGGTTTGCTGCGAAGGTACATAACGACTCGGAATATGAAGTAAGCGCAATGGTTACATTCTGGACAATACCACAGGGATTAGCTACCATTGGCCAGTACCTGGATACCCAAACCGTAGCGGTGCCTGCAGGCGGAAGCACCATTGTTTATTCATCCGTGCCCTTCGTAAATGCGGGCGGTGCGGATACACATACCTGCGCGGCTGTTAGCCTGTTCGTGCCGGGCAGTTCGCTTTGCAACTTTAACGCCAATAGCCTTAGCAGCGCGGCCGACATGGAAGACCCTACAGTGGTGTATCCAAAATGCGGTTCAGCCTGGAGGAACACCAATAGTATTACATTATTCCCCGGTGCTCCATGGCATTTGATATTAGGGCTGGGCCCGATTCATCATTTTGATCAGGCAGGCGAGATCAGTATTGCGCTTAGTGTGCAGCATGTTCCGGCAAACTTTGCTCAAAATGACAAAGTTTTGGAGGTTGTAAGAGCCAACCGGGCTATTTACGGCAAAACACCTCCGTACCTTATTCCGGACCTGCGCAAACAGTTGCCCGTTACCGAACTTAAGCACGAGATCACCCCTATCTCAAAAGGGAGGATCGCGCAACATAAGGCGCACGGCAGGCATATCGTTCAATTTGAAAATGCACACGAAACCCAATTTAAAATTTCGGGCACCCTGCCAGAATATGCAAAACCAGGCGATATCTATCTTGTACAGGTAAATGCTCATTATCCAAAAAACGGGCGAAAACCAGCAAGGACCGTCGGGTTTTTACAGGCATTATTTGTAAAAGGCAAATAAATCTATCATTTTTATACCTATGAGTGTTAGAGGCTGCCTGCAATTGGGCAGCCTCTTTTTGTTTTTTAAACCGTCCGTTTGTTTCATCAGCTGTTTTACCAAAAAACGAACGAACGCCAGTGTTAGACGATGGTTAATAGTCCATGAACTCTAGCAAATGAGCGCCACATCATAATTCGCCAAGTATGGTCCCCTACCAAACTACCGGCCTTCCAAAACCGCGAACTTATTCTCATAGTCCTTCAGTTGTGCCTGTAATTGGTTACTCAATTCTGTTTGATGGCTTGTTTTGGCGGAATCTGTCATACCATTTAGCAATTGCATACCCAGTTGAACGGTGCGCACGTCTATTGCCAGGTTATTGTTTTGTTTAAGCAATTCGTAATTGTAATCCAGTTGATCGGTAATGTAATTATCCACGCTTTTAACCAACTGATTACCCAGCTTTAAATCATCCAGCCTATAGGCCGTTTGCGACATGAAAAACTTTTGTGCTGCAGTATCAATATCCGGGGTAATATCTGGCATTTCATCATCAAATTTATGCAGTGACTTAAGGGCAAGATCAGGGCGACCATCCTGGATAAGCCCATGGGAAAGATCGTTAAAAGTGATCTGCATATTCAAATAAAACTGCGTTTTAGATACATTATCCAGGTATTTGGCAGTTTTAAAATGGCCGTATTTAAACTTGTTCATCACGTTACCATACATCACCAGGCTGTTGGTTTTGGGTGATTGCGCATCTTTACTTAATTCGGGTTTAAAAGGGATGAGGTGATAAACAAATCCTTCTTTATAAAGATACGGCAGCAGGCCAAACATACTGCTCTCGCTCATGGTAGTGGTAAAGCAAATGGGCCTCTTCCAGTTATTATGGGCGATGATGTCCATCATGGCCAGGTTATCTTTGGTTAAATAATTAAATGATATTTTCCAGTCCATTTCGGTGGCAAGCTTATCTTTCTGACCAGCGGCAACAACGCCATTTTTTATCACTTCGTTAGGGTTAACTGTTAATTTGAAGTTTTTGGTTGGCATAAAATTGACAATGGAGCCATCCTGCAAAGTCATTTTTGCGCGACTGTCGTCCGAAGTGACAAAATCAAACACGTCTTTCAGCTCAACATTCCCGGCAATTTTGGCATCGTTGTAATACACAATATCCCGGACGCCTTCTTTATACTTGTCAAAGGGCATGGTAACCGGCAATGGCGCCGACTGGTTCATCCGTCCCTGCATCTGGTGGATATACCAATCGCCGCTAAACAGGCTCATACAAACAATCCGTACATCCGGCCTTATGCCTTCCACTTCCTGGTCGTACCAAAGCGAGTAAGTATCATTATCGCCATAAGTAAACAAAACGGCATTTTTAGGGCAGGATAAGAGAAAGTTGTAAGCCATATCATGCGGCGTTAATTTGGTTGAACGGTCATGCGCACGCCACTCCTTACTGGCCAGCAATACAGGCACGGCAATCATACAAACCGCGAATGAGCCATAAGCAGCTAGCTTCGAATTCAGCTTTAAACGGACAATTTCTGCAAGCGCAATTACCCCCAATCCTATCCATATCGCGAAAGCATAAAATGAGCCTACGTACGAATAATCCCGTTCGCGCGGCTGCAACGAATTTTGGTTAACATACAGCACAATGGCGATACCGGTAAAAAAGAACAACAAGGCGATCACCAGGGCATCACGTTTTTTACGTTTAAAATGATAATATGCCCCCAGCAGGCCGAGCACGAGCGGAAGCGCATACAACGGTGTATAAGTAACATCATTTAAAATAGCTTTGGGTAGATGTTTACCGCCGTCGAACAAGCCGCTTGTCCAGTTACCATTAAGGGCCGCGGTGCTTTGCTGCCCGTCGGCATCATTATACCGGCCTACGAAATTCCATAAAAAGTAGCGGCCATACATCTGGTAGATCTGCCAGCTGAACAGCCATTTCAGATTGTCCGAAAATGTTGGCGCCTGGCCATCGCCCAACTGAAGCCATTGCTTATAGAACTGAACATTCTGCGCATAATACGGGTCAGATTCGGTGCTCCACATGCGGGGCAAAAACGTATTATGGTCGTACACATATGCCATGCTTTTCCCGGCATTTTCATATTGGGTTTTTCCTTTCCGGTAAATGGCCGGGCCTTCTTTTTCATCAATAATTTTAGCATCGAAATATGGGCCGGATAACAATGGGGTTTCGCCATACTGCACCCGGTTTAAATAGCCATATAAAGTAAAAGCATTATCCGGGTGCGAGTTATTGAGATCGGTATTGGCAGCAGCACGAATAGGGATATAAACAAATGAGCTGTACCCGAAATAAATAAAGACAGTGCACAATAGCGCCAGGTTTAGCAAAGGTTTTTTATGTTTGATGCTGTACCAGATCCCAAAAATGAGCAAGGCGAAAAGTAGCGCCATAAATACAAATGCCCCGCTGCCAAATGCCATTCCCAACGAATTAACAAAGTAAAAATCGAACCAGGCGGCAAAATATACGGTGTAGCCCCTGATGCCGAACTGGACTATAGCGAGTATAAGAATACTGATGAGAAAAGCCATTATGCCGTTTTTAAAACTGATTTTTTTATACCTGCGGAAATAATACACCATAGCTATTGCCGGTATGGTAAGTAAATTAAGCAGGTGTATCCCCATGGAAAGGCCGATGAGGTAAGCGATGAGCAGGATCCATTTATCAGCCCCCGGCGCATCAGCTTTAGCGTCCCATTTTAATATCGCCCAAAAAACAATAGCGGTGCATAAGGAGGAGATGGCAAATACAATGGTCTCAACCGCCGAAAACCAAAAAGTATCGGTAAAGGTAAAGGCAAGGGCGCCTACCAAACCTGCGCCAAAGGTGAGCAATTGCTGCTGGTGGCTATTTTCATCAGCTGCTTTAACCAGCTTGCGTGCCAGGGCAGTTATCGTCCAGAAGAGGAACATAATAGTAGCCCCACTTGCCAGTGCCGACATTAAGTTGGTGCAATAGGCCACCCTGGTACGATCACCAAAGGATAGCAGCGAAAAAGCTTTGCCCAGCATGGCAAACAAAGGATAGCCTGGCTGGTGCGATACCTGCAAACGGTAGGCACAGGAGATAAACTCCCCGCAGTCCCAAAAGCTCACCGATGGCTCGAGCGTTAAAATGTAGGAGGTGGTGGCTATTACAAAACAAAGCCATCCTAAAAGGTTGTTGATCTTTTTGTAATTGTGTTGCATAGTTGGTTGGTTAAGTTTTGATTGAGTTAGATTAAGTTGGTTGAATTGGGCAGATAAAAGCAAACAAATCACATAATCAATCATTCACCTATCAACCAATCTCACACCAATTTCTGCCTATTTTTTCAAATAGCTAAATCATTTAACACCCCTTAACAATATTTAACTAAAACCTGAATAATTTTAACAATTAGCATTGGACCCGGCTATTTCAGAATAATTCTAATTTGACGATGAAGAGAAAAAAATATATGCAACTAATTGTTTTATAGGTATTTTTATATATAAATCACCAGAAAAAAATAAATTTAAACTTAATTATCATGAAAAAGATCATTATCACAGCGCTATCGTTGTTGGTGCTGGTTCGCTTCGGCTATGCGCAGAGTTGCGAACAGTTTTTGAACGCCACAAACGGCAAAAAGTTGGTTTACAGTAATTCGGATGCCAAAGGCAATCAAACTGGGAAAATCACCTACAGTTCGGTAAAAAAAGATGCTGCTACAATTTCCATCCACAGCGACATAACCGATAAAAACGGCAAAGCAGTCGGTAGCAGCGATTTTGACATTACCTGCAACGGTTCATCCATCAATATTGATATGCGGTCGTTTATGCCGGCAAACGGGAACAAGCAAATGAGTAATATGCAGATGCAGGCCGATGGCAAGTATTTAAGTTACCCGCTTAACCTGAGTGCCGGCGAAAAACTTGATGATGGCTCAATGGTGATCACCATATTAAATAACGGCGAAAAGTTTGGCGAAACACATATGGATATTACCAACAGGAATGTAGTACTAAAAGAAACCATCACCACACCGGCGGGAGATTTTGAATGTTTTAAAATCACTTACGACGCCCGTATGGAAACCAAAATGATGGGGATCGGCATACCTGTAAATATGCAATCAACTGAATGGTTTTCGCCGGCACTTGGCCGTTTTATAAAATCCGAAACTTATAATAAAAATGGCAAGCTGATGGGGACAACTGCGCTTGTGGCAATAAATTAAATAGAAAATGTTTATGGAGGTTATTAACTGGCCTTTTGCCGTTTAAATTCCTCCATTTTACTTTCCAGCTTGTTGATCGAATTCCGGAGGTCTGCGATAAACATACTGGTCTTCTCATCTTTGATGTTTTTATGCACCAGATGTGACAGGACCTCTTTGATCCTTTCCTTCGACCTTTTGAACTGATTTAAATCTCCCATATTATATCGGCTTGGTTAAGGCTTTGTACGGTTGAAATCCAATAGGGTTCGGGTTGTTTATAAACATAATTTAAAGTTATTAACAAATGAGGTAATTAAAAACCCCAATCACCCTGAAAATAGGGGCGAATTAATCTTTAAGGTAAAAAAAAAGGCAGCGATTATAAAAAATGCTGCCTTTGTATTTATGCTGATTTTCCTAGCTTAACTTTTATTCGTTTTCAACTGCTGAAAATATTTCAAGTACAATATCCCATTTATGGTCGGCATCCCGTTCCCAAATACGTACATAGTTGTAGTTACTCACGATGTCGCCCTTCGCTATACGTGCTTTGCCATAAGTATAGGCCAAATCATTGCTTGTAGAGCGTCCGCCGTTTGTAGTTTGCGCCGTTATGGAGATAGCTTCATTATCAATAAACTTCATTACCTTGTCCTGCCCGGTCATCGGCTCAAAACCAGGGAAATAATACCTGCCCTCAGGACTCAAAAACTCCTTATAACTGGCCATGGTTGAAATTGACAATGAATGGTTAAATACATTGTCAGTAGCAAGGATGATCTTTTTTCCGGCAAAAGGATCTTTACTCGGAGCCACCTGCCTGGCTGAGTCAGGGTTTTTGAAATCGGAAATAGGATCCTGCTCCGGCTCGGGATGCTGTATACCCAGGTTAATCAGCAACTTTAAGCCATTTTCACCCTCAGCCCTCCATATGGAAACATAATCGCCAAACACTTTGTCGGTATCATCTGTCCCGTTTTGATAAACATACGGGCCAGCAGTAAAAGCAAGGTCTCCATTCGCCGATATACGCCCGAAGTTGGCGTGTTGCTTTAATGTACCAGCCTGTTTATCAATATTATTATAAAACTCGGTGATGTTAACTACGTTGGGTTTAAACACGATGCCTTCCGGATCGGCAACGGCCAAAAACGCGTCTTTAATTCCTTTTCTTTCAATTAATTTGTCAAAATCCTTATCTGCGTTTACAACTTTGTTTACATCGGCAGCAGGGCCCTGGGCAACCGCCCAACCAATCGTACTGAACAATATTATGGCGGAGAATAGTATTTTTTTCATCATTTTTTTAACAGAAGTGCGCTAATTTAAAACATTTAATGG
>NZ_CAIWNH010000229.1 GCF_903913935.1 uncultured Mucilaginibacter sp. | reverse complement strand
GGTGGAGGAGTCGGTGTTAAAATAATAGTCCAGGTCGGGCATACCTAACCCGGTTTGGTCAAAATGGGCAACGTTCATTTTGCTGTTACGGTCGTCAGGTGAAACATAAAACCCAAATAAAAAGCCATCGCCATCATTAAACGTATCAGCCGATAGATTTACCAGGTCCTTGTAGTTTTTAACGCCGCTTATTTTTGCCAGTAAAGGTTTTGCGGGTCCGTAGCCCAATTTGTCCATGGCGGCGGTGTCCATGCCGCTCAGATACAGATCGCCAACCTTTTGTTCCTTGCTGCCCTTATCATTATTCTGTTTGGAAACTTCTTCCAAAATATCATGCAATTGCTTTTTATTGTCAACGGTCATGGTGTACATACCACCCCAACCGGTTTCTGACGGCGGTATTTTGGTGCTTTTTATCCACTTGCCGTTTACATACATAAAAAAATTATCAGCAGGGTTCACCGTGGTATCCATTCCCGATTTATCAAAAAATACGGTTTGTTGCTGATCTGATTTGTTTTTGCAGGCTGTTGCCATCAGCGTAACGGCAGCAATTAACCCCCATCTGGTTGATTTCATTTTTAAATTTTTTATTAAAGATAGATTTAAACCTATCATTTTCAAATCTTCAAATCAAGCCATTTTTAAATTCCCCAATCTGCACATCCGCACATCTGCATATTTGCACATCAACCCCCTAACCTGTTAATATTCAATAAAATGTTAACAAATAAATCACATGTTATTGACGTTTATATAAAAGTATATCGCTTATTTTTATAGACCTAAAAAAGGTCACTCATAAATTAACCTTAAATTTTTTTATATGACCTGGAGAAAATTTAGCGGCGAGATCATTCAAGCGCCCATTATCGAAGAGGTTGAAAAGGCCATAGAACGGGAAGCCGACCTCGGCAACAAGCTTAAAGTATGTATCGGAACAGATTCGCAGGTGAAAGGTAACGTAACCGATTTTGCCACCGTGATTGTTTTTTTGCGCGAGCAAAAAGGAGGGTTCATGTTCATCCAGCAGGAGCGGACCTCGCAAAAAATGAGTATTAAGGAACGGATGCTCACCGAAGTGCAAAAATCCATCGACATCGCCTACAAACTCTGCGACCTGCTTGACCTGTATGATGTTGACCTTGAAGTGCATGCCGACATTAACACCAACCCGATGTTTAAATCGAACCAGGCTTTACACGAAGCGATGGGTTACATTTTAAGCATGGGCTTTGTGTTTAAGGCCAAGCCGGAGGCTTTTGCCAGTTCCTATTGCGCTAACAAAATAGTGCAGTAATTTGGAGTGATGTTTTTGACATAAATCATCATGCGGGAGGGCTTTGTCCTTTCCGGAGTGGTTTTCTCCCCCTTATTTCCCGGAAATTTATGCCGGTTGAATACTTACCTCTCAAAATTTTTCCTAATTTACCCCCTGCTAATGCAAAAGCATGGATAAAATAATTATTAGAAAAGCAGTTCACGGCGACCTGGAAACTTTATTTGAATTTGAACAGGGCATTGTTACTACCGAACGGCCTTTTGACAGCACTTTAAAAGAAGGTTTGATTCACTATTACGACCTGGAGGCGATGATCGGCGCGGGGGATGTGGAGTTATTGGTGGCGGAATGTAATGGCGAACTTGCCGGTAGCGGTTATGCCCGGATTGAAGACGTTAAGGACTACCTTAAACACCCGCAGCACGCCTACCTGGGTTTTATGTATGTAAAGCCGGAATTCAGAGGGAGGGGCGTAAACCAAATGATCATCGGGGCATTGAAAGAATGGTGCAGGGAGCGAAATATAACCGAAATGCGCCTGGAAGTTTATGACGATAATACAGGGGCCATCAAAGCCTATGAAAAAGCAGGTTTTAAAAAATTGTTGGTGTGGATGCGGTTGGGGCTGGATAGTTAATGTGTTATTATTAAAACTACCAGCTCTATTTTCCCGTACTTTGCTTTGTGAAAACATACCATCTAAAAACAGAACAAGCCATCCCTATAAGCCTTGAAGAAGCCTGGGATTTTTTTTCCTCACCGCTCAACCTGGCGAAAATTACCCCCGACGGGATGCAATTTAAGATAACGTCTGATTATACCCCCGAAACAAAAATGTATGCGGGGATGCTCATCAGTTATATCATTTCGCCTTTTTTAGGTTTAAAAATGAACTGGATGACAGAAATTACCCATGTAAAGGACGGTGAATATTTTGTTGACGAACAGCGTTTCGGCCCCTACGCACTATGGCACCACCAGCATCATTTTAAAGTGATAGAGGGTGGTGTTTTAATGACGGACATCCTGGATTATGCCATCCCTTACGGCGCCGTCGGCAGGCTTGCCAATGCTATTTTGGTTGAAAAACAGGTAAAGCAAATTTTTGATTACAGGGTAGGGGCAATAGAGCGGTTGTTTGGGAAGTTTTGAGCGGAAAGGTGAAAGACCAAAGCAAAAAGCTATAATGCTTTACGCTTTGAGCTTTCTGCTTTAAGCTAAACTACCGATAATCCAGCCTGTAAATAAATGCAAGCGATACGGTAGTACCAACACCGGTATTGCGGCCCGTCAAGAATTGGCCGCCGCTTAAAAATACCGAGATCTCGTGGGTAAAGGAGTGTCCGTAACTTAATGAGGCCTGCAGGAAATTAAAGTCTTTGTTTGTTCCGGGAACTGCGGAATTGAAACTTTTATCGTTGCTCCAGGAGTTAATGCCGCTAACGGTTAACGAAACCTGGTTCATAAACTCTTCATCGAGCGAAATGCCGTAGGTAGCATTATACCTGTTTTGGATAGGGCCATTGGTGCCAAAATACTGGCGTACACCATCCGCTGCATTAAAATAAGTACTCAGATCGCCCAAATGGCCCGAACCGGAAAATGCCAGCTTTAACTCACCGCCTTCTTCGCCATAGCCAAGGGCAGCGTTTTTGGTGTACATGGGGGTGATAGCTGTACCTTGCAGCGAGAAGTAGTAAATAAAATCAATATTGGCCAGGTAATACCTGATGCCGGTTTCCAGGTCAGCCAGGCCTGAACTGCTTGAGCCGGATGCATTGTTTTGTGTGAAATTATTATAAACAAATGGCAGGCTTACCACAGCGGCAAAACGCCTGCTAATACCATATTCGCCATATAAAGTGGCGCCGATAGAGGTGTATTTCCCGCCATTGGGGAATGGCTTTTTAACGCCGGTGGAGTCCCACTGCGAACTGGCAAAAAAGTAGCTCACCGAAGGCGATATCAATAACCTTCCCGGGCGTACAGGAAATCCTCCGTCGGCAAAAGTTTTACTTTGAAAGCTAAGGGTAAGAATGAAAACGAATAATAAAGTTTTTGTAAAGCTTTTTAACAGGCCCATTGATTTTAATTTAATTTTAAAACAGTGCAAAAGTATCCCGCATCCAACGGCCCTCGTACACTACATATTTTCTCCCAATCTCGTGTCCAAGGTCCCTGAAAACGATCAGGTGCCTCGGTGCCCGGATGCCATTATAAAGCGTGTATACGGTATTCGGCGGTGCTATGTTATCAACCATGCCCATACCAACTAAAGTGGGGCATTCAATGTCAGTCGCGAAATTTTTAGCATCATAATAATCAAGGTTATCAAGCACTTTGTCCATTGTTAAACCAGGCCGGGTATTTACATACTTCCTGATATCAATAAACGGCCAGTCAACCTCGTTAACCAAATTGCGTATGTCGCTTAAAATAGGATTCGCAGCCGAACAGAAGTTTATACGTTTATCTACTCCGGAAGTTGCAATCGCCAGAAATCCGCCGAGGCTGCCGCCAGCGGCAATAATGTTATCGTGTCTTAGTTCCGGCCTGCTGTAAATAAAATCGACTGCACGCACACAATCCATTATCGCGCCCCGCAAAATATATTTACGCTTATCCTCTAAGTTAAGCACGATATAATCTTCACGCCTCACATTGATCACATCGCGGCTATAGCCCGAACCGCGGATATTTAAAGTGAAGATCGCAACATCCGGGTCGTTACCAACCATTGGTCCCAGGGTTACCTGGTAACCCGGCAAGCCCAGTAAAACCGCAAATTTTTTCTTTTTGTTGTTGTTGATCGGCTCAGTTAAAAATCCGCGAACGACCATGCCGTCGATGGATTTCATCTCAACTTCAAACACACGGCGCTTATCATTTTTTGCCGTATCCGGTATTTCTGTAACCTTATACTCGGGTTTTACTTTGTCCAGTTCAAGCCTCGCATCGTGCCAGAAAGATTCAAAGTCCGCGGGCTTGCTATATTGCGAGCTGATCAGTTCGGGCTTTATGCCGAATGCCTTACGCAGCGTATCATTATAATCGGCCACATCAACCATGAAATTAATTTTGTAAAAGCCAGGTTTTAATCCAGCCACATCAAAATCATAACTCCCTGAACCATGTCCGGCTATTTTAACTTTTACCGAATCAGACTTTACCTTTTTACCTGCTTCTGTTGTTACAATGTATGAAACCTTACCGGCCTCGGTGTTTTTGAAAGTGCTGTTTACCTGGAAAGTATAGGAAGCTGTTGAACTAAAAATGCCATCTTTACTGTGTGTGATCACCGTATCTGTCATCGCACCGGAATTTTCACTCTCCTGTGCACAAGCCTGCTGCATGCCGCCGAGCATGAAAAGACAGCAGATTATAGCCGAAGTTATTTTAGAAACTTGTATCATATTAACGTATCTGTTAAGCCATTTATATAATAATTTAAAACGCCGGAATTTTTAATTAACGATATTCCGCGATGTTTTTAACTATTTGCTATGGCTATTTCCGTGCCGGAATTTATTCAAACTATATAATTAATAACGAGTTTGGACACTTCACGGTTCTTTCCGGTTAAAGTTTTGCTTTTTTAGTGAATATACGGGTTATAACTTATTAACTTTTTAACAATGTGAATTTTAAGGGATCCTGAATTTTTCGCGCAGCCAAACGTTTTGAAACATAAAATATTCCATGTTTACTTCATGTGTGGAGTTTGGTACACAAATATACTCCTTACTGTTACTGCTGATATGATTAAAAAGCGCCATGCTGCAGCGTGGCGGGCAAAACTGGTCCAACAGGCCGATGCCCATTAAAACCGGGCATTTTACCATTGGTGCAAAATTTTGCGGATCATAATAATCAAAAGTGCTAAAAAATTTATCCCAGGTAAAGCCCGGGTGAATATCATTGTATCTCCTGAATACTTTAAAAGGGAAAACCTGTTTATCATACGATGCCGAAATATTCATGTTATCATGTATGTCGGCATATAGCGGTACCTGCATCGTTAAAAGTTTAACCCGTTTATCCAGCGCGGCGGTGATCAGGGCAAGCGCGCCGCCCTGGCTGCCGCCCTCAACAAAGATCTTAGAAGTATCGATGCCCAGATTTTCATGAGAACATAGAAAGTCAAGGCCGCGGATACAATCCATATAAACCCCGCGGTAAATGTATTTATCCCTGTTCTCCACGTTTACCAGGCAATAGTTATCAGTGCCGATATTGATCACATCCTTGCTGTTGCCATTCCCCCTTACGTTGATATCAAAAGCGATAAAATCATCACTATCCATATTGGGGTTAAGGCTAACCACGTAACCGGGTACGCGGTAATGCACCGGGAATTTTTTGCCGTCGCGGGGGATCACCAGCCATCCGCGGATCACAAGGTCGTCAAAGGAATGCATCTCTACCGAGTAAACTTTCTTGCGGTCGGTCGACAGGTCTTCGCGTTCCAAAACCCTGTACCTTGGTGCAACTTTTTCAAGCTGCACGCGCGATTGTTTCCAGAAAGCCTCAAAATCAGCAGGTTTATGTAATTGCGAACGGATCTCCTGCGGGTTTACACCAAATACTTTTCTTACCGTGTCATCATAATCGGGCGTGTTTACCATAAAATTAATGCGGTAAAAGCCTGCCGGCTTTGGTAGCATCTTTACCAAAATTTCTTTTGATGAATTGCCGCGTATGGCCAGGTGGACAGAATCAAGCCTTACTTTTTTGCCTTCGTCACTGGTTAACAGGTACGAGATTTTCCCTTGCTTATAGCTGTTGGTATTGTTGGTTATCTTTAAACGGTAAACAATCTCTTCGTTTTTTTTGAAAATGCCGTTATCGCTTTTTGGTGTAGGTCTTAAAACGATATCGCCGGTTTCCTGCGTTTTCGGCGGTTCCGGAAATTCCTGTTGCTGCTGCTGGAAGGCGCTGGCCCTTGATACGCCGGCGATGAGCATGGCGGCGACCAGGAAAAACAAACAGCAAAATCTTTTCATAATTATAATTTAAAAATGGTTACTACCGAACCGCCATAACCCAAACCGGTATTTATCCCGTAAGGAACATAATAACCGCCGAGGAACATCGAAAACCGGCGTGAAAACTGGTGGCCGAAATTGAGCTGTGGTTTCACAAAAAGCATAATTTCTTTCGGCATTATAATTAATATTAAAAGTAGTATTTGAACTGAACGACCTGAAAACTGAAACATCAAGGCTCACCTGGTTGTGCCAGCTGATGGGTATGCCTACGGTGGCCAAAAAGCTCAGCTGGTCGGGCCCTTGCACATCAAAGTACCTGCGGTAAGCTACTTCCGTATTAAAGTAACCCTTATCAGCTATAAAGCCTGGCAGGTTGCCGCAATACATCAATTTTATTTCGGTACCGCTATTTCCCAGTCCCAATGCTGAATTACCGTTTGCCGGCACCGTATAAAGCGGGATAATACCAGATACCTGCACTGACAGAAACCTTACATATTTAAAATTAATAAGGTTGTAGCTCAGGCCGGCTACCATATCGCCGGCGCCCTGGCTGATTATGGAATTGCCCTGGCCCAGGTTATTTACCTGGTACAAATAGGGTACGCTAATGATTACGTCGAGGCGGCGGCTGATGCCGTAGCCCACATAAAGATTAGCCGAAAAAGAGCTGAAACGTGCGCCAGGCGCGCCTTTTACATAGTTACCATGAACATCAAAATGATCAGTTTGCGAATAGTAGCTGAATGAAGGCACCACCAGGTTACGGTATTTACCTATGGGGAAGCCGGCAAATGTTTTATATGGGAATATAAAAAGCATCAGCAGGCAAAAAGCAAAAGGAAATATACGCCTTGTTTTCATTAATTCTCAAATAGGTGTTAACCTGCAATCACTTAATCTGCTATCCCTTTTGGCCTTGGTTTGTACTTCACCAAAAAGTCGGATTTGCGGATGTAATGATTTAAAGGTTCTTCGATAAGCTTAAATAGTGTTACCGAAACGGCGTTTAATACGATGAAAACGTAAATAAGGTTTAGCCAATCGTATTCAAAGGGCGAATGCCAGTCGACGCCCCATTTGTCATACAAGGTAAATGTGTAATCGTTTAAGTGGTTAAAACCGCCACTGATGAGTGTGTAAATCCACCCTAAATGAACGAGATAAAAGATGTAGGAGCTTTTTCCGAGCAGCTCAATAAATGGCAGCTGCAGGAATTTTTTAAATAAGGTGGCCTCAGTAAGGATGCCGTAAAAGAATAGCGCAACAGCTATACACAGGAAATAGTTATTGGTGATAATGCCTATTGGCGTCTCTAACCCGGCCGGCCAGGGCTTAATTACAGGTTGAAACGCCATAACCAATACGCAAACAAATATTAGCACAAAGCCGGTGTAGGTAAAGTTAATTTTGCGGGTGCGCGTAAAACCGTTTTTGAGCACGTAGCGGGCCAGTTGCACGCCAACAAAAAACTCGAAACAGCGCCCAAAAAAGGTGTAAAGCATTACAAAAGTGAAGTTGCCAAAAAAGCCGTGGAAGTTAATATGGCGAAAGATGAGTACCATGGTGATGGCAAACAGCGTGATAACTACCGGCTGGATATGAAATTTATGGTATTTTTTGGCGATAAGGAAAATAATAGGCGCCGAAAAGTAAAAGCATTCTTCCACCGTTAACGACCAGCCCTGTGCTATCCCTGTATTCCAGAACTGGTAGAAAAAGCCGCGCAAAAAAGTAATATTTAAAAAGAACAGGGCAACAGGGTTGCCGCTGCCCTTGGTAATGCTTTGGTCCCTGGTAATAAAATAATAACCAAACGCTGCAATGGTAAGCAGCGCATACATGGGGTAAATACGGGCTACCCTGTTTTTTAAGTATTGCTTAAACCAGTCCCTGGTGAGATGGAAATTTTTATAATAACGGAACGTGATCAAAAATCCTGATAAAACAAAAAAAATACTTACCCCGATATGGAACTCGCCCAAAAAGCGCTGGATGATATGGGGAAAATTTTCATCAAATTTATACGCGAAGTGGGATATAAATACCAGGTACGCCGCCATGGCGCGAACCCCTGTGAGTGCCGGGATATAATTTTGTTGTAACCTTTGAGACAAAACAGCTTTAATTATAATTAATTCCTAAGATAGATTTTTCCGCGGATGTTTACGTAAAAATACAGGTTAGGTTGTCTGAACTCGAATTTATAGAATTAACGAATTGCCCGAATTTTTTAAAATCACCTTTGCCTTTATTCTAATTCCATAAATTCTTAAATTCTATAAATTCGAGTTCAGACCATATTTCGATCCCTGCACCACGCCCCTGGTTAATATTTGCTGGTCAATATAATATTGAATTTCCGATTTTTTCAGTTTCCAGTTAGGGGCGATCAGCAAGTCCAGATCACTTAAACCAAATAGGCGCTGGATAACCACATCCGGGCGCACCAGCGGCAATAATTCACAAATAAAGTCAGCATATTCTTCCAGGCTGAATAACTTAAATGGTTCGCGTTTATATTTTACGCCCATTACCGAGCCTTCAACAATATGCAGGTGATGGAATTTGACAAATTGGATCTGCGGGAAACGGTTGATCTCGTCCGCGTAGCGCAGCATCATCTCCTTAGTTTCCCATGGAAAGCCGAAAACAGTATGAACACAGGTTAAAAGTTTGGTGTTCTCCAGGAGTTTTAAAGCTTTAACCAGGTCCTCATGCGTGCAGCCGCGGTTGATTTGCCCCAGTGTATCATTGTAAATACTTTCCATGCCCATTTCGATATCGACATCAAAACGGTCAGTATAGCTTTCCAGCAGGGCCACTTTTTCAGCGTCGATACAATCAGGGCGGGTGCCGACAGACAGTCCCACAATATCTTCCGTATGATAACTCAGGGCTTCGTCATACAGCATTTTTAAATAATGCGTGGGGGCGTAAGTATTGGTATTGGGTTGAAAATAGATGATGAATTTATCGGCTTTATTGCCTTTACGGGCACGCTCCACCCCCTGGATCACCTGTTCGCGTACAGAAGGGTTGTTGCGGGACACCGATGGGGTAAACGAATCAACATTACAATAAGTGCAACCGCCATAACCTTTTGAGCCATCGCGGTTGGGGCAGGTAAAACCGCCATCCACAATAACCTTAAAAACCCGCTGGCCTTTATATTTTTCTTTTAGCCAGGCACCGTAGTTATTGTACCCCTTATAGCTCTGTAGTGTTTTTGCGTCTTCAACCTGCATGTACCGCAAAGATAGTAATAATTGACAACACCGGTTTTTTCACAGCCTTAGCAGCGCATAATCAACTTACGCATTGCATTAATGCGCCTTTATCTTCATATCAAAGTGCCCAACGGTTGAATAGCCGGTAGGCCGTTCGTTAAAGGCGGAGTACAATATATAATTATTGTTCTCATCCAAAGCGGGAAACATTTTGCCGACGGCTTTTCTGATTTCGATGTTTTCTTTTTTAACGGCACTTGTATCCTTCAGCGGAAAATGCGTCATATAATAGATCATCGGGTACGATCCTTCATCACTTTCATCGTTATAAACACGAAGGATCATCGGGCCGGTGGATACCTGGCGCAGGATGAGCGGGTAGTGGTAGGTTTCATTTACTTTATCCCGCACTTTGTTATAAAACGGGGCAGCGTCCACCTCATCGGGGTATTGAAAGTATTCGTTCGGTTTAAAACAATCTATCGCCAGCGATATGTTGTTGAGCGAAGCCTGGTACTCTTTTTTTTCATATTGGTCTTTTGCCAGAGCAAACAGTTCGGGCGCGGTTTTTCCGTTCATGGTATAACGTTGCACATCCATTTTGATGATTTTCCAGCCGTAATCAAATTTTCCGAAAATAAGGCTCACCATGTATTTATTGTCGGATGTTTTTGGCGTAAAAAACGCAAAATACATTTCAGTCGTTTTATAAGGATATTTCAACCCGTAACGGGTTATTTCAGGGCCTTTTGCAAGGATAGTATCATCGCCCATGCTTTTATTTACTACATAAAATTCGTCCATCAGCGTATAATCGTGGGCCTTCAATTCAATGCTGATCTGCTCCACTGTTCGCTCATTATTAGCCGCGATCATATCTTTTGATAAAAAGGGTACCAGGCCTTTGGGATCATTGGCTTTAAGGTATTTGAGCGCGCCATTATTAAGCGTGTGGAAATCATCACGTTTGCCGGAACTGATCTTGTCGTTTTTCCAGGAACCGGGAACTAGTACGCAGGACTGGAAAGCTAAAAATAGCCCAAGAGCTGCTGCGATTTTAAATTGAGTAAGGTAAAAAGGTTTCATATATTTATGGCACTAATATAAAACATAATCTTAAATAGCAGCATTGCTCAAATAAATAAGGGTGAAAAATTTAGGATTATTTTATATTTGACATCATTAACAATCGGTTCCTTATCGCGTATGAAAAAAGCTATACTTTGTTTATTATTCTTCCTGCCACTCTTTTCCATTGCACAAAATAAAGATCCTTTTTTTGACAAAGGCGTCGAGTTGTACAGCAACAATGACTTTGATGGTGCAATGACTTATTTTAACAAAGAAATAGCATTGAATCCGAATAATTTGGAAGCCTATAATTACCGGGGCATTATCAAAATACAACAGGGAGATTTTAAGGGTGCCATCGATGAGTTTTCTAAAATAATCGCTGTCAACCCCAATATCGACCTTCCCTACGCTAACCGCGCATATGCCAGGATGAGCACAAACGACAATAAAGGCGCGATAGAAGATTGTGACCATGCCATCGCCTTAAACCCTAAAAGCACCATAGCATATACCAATAGGGGCAATGCAAAGAACAGGGTGGGTGATTATAATGGTGCCATGGCCGATTTTAACAAATTAATTGAAATTAACCCCAATGATGCTACAGCCTATGTTAACCGGGGTAATTCAAAAAATGGCCTGGCTGATTTTAAAGGAGGGCTTGAGGACCTGAATAAAGCAATCCAGCTTGACGATAAACAGCCCGAAGCTTATATTGATCGCGGCATTTCAAAAAGCAGGCTTAAAGACCCCTACGGTGCAATGGATGATTTTGGCAAAGCAATCGCTTTAAATCCTAAAATGGGCGCTTCGTACCTTTATCGCGGCCTTGCACGGGCTGAACTCAATAATTATAATGAAGCCCTCGCTGATTTTAACGAAGCAATAAATCTGAGCCCCAAAAATGCGGAGGCCTTTCAAAAAAGGGGTTTCGTAAATTTGAAACTGGGTAATTTCGGCGCCGCCGGTGCCGACTTATCAGAGGCAATTATTCTCAACCCGGATAATGCAGAGGCTTACTTTGACCGCGCTGAAGTGAAAATGAAAATGGATGACAACAGCGGGGCGACAGCCGATTTGAATAAAGCCATAAGTTTAAACGTTGATTTTGCCGAAGCCTACCACGACAGGGGCAGCATTAAATTAGCGTCAATTGATTATGCCGGGGCGCTTGAGGACCTTAACCACGCCATCCGTATAGACCCGCAGGTGGCATCGGCTTTTTACAGCAGGGCGTTAACCAGGGCGGCCTTGCACCAAAATCCTGAAGCTGTAGCTGACTTTGGCAGAGCAATTGCGCTTGATCCGGGGTACAGTGAAGCCTATTATTACCGTGCGGCTTTATATTTGGAATTGAACAATCCTGCTGCCGCATTGCCTGACTTGAATAAGGCTATAGATGGCAATATCAACGTGCCTTATGCCTATTACATGCGGGGTTATGTAAATGTGTTTGTTAAAAACACCACAGGCGCGATAGCGGATTTTTCAAAAGCGATTGAGTTAAACCCGTCAAACAGCGGCGCCTACCTTGAGCGGGGAAAGCTTTATTATACGCTTAATAATAAAGTAGCGGCCAAAGCAGACTGGACGAAGGCCGCCGCGCTTGGCGACAGGATGGCCGCTTTGTATTTGAAAATTCCGCCACAGAAACATAGGGCATCAACTGCTGACCCCGCTAGTAGTTGGAAGGTTTGGAAGAAATAAGAATCGGGAGCCAGGAGCAAGAAACAAAATAGAAGAATTAATTTATACCTGTAAGGAGCAGTAGGGAGGCATCGTTCATCGCCTTCCCTGAAACAACAGCTAGCGCCCATGAACAAATAATAGTTTATGCAAGGTTTATTTAATTAATTTTGCAGTCAACTAATTATTGCCTGCATGGAAAGCATCGCCCCGTATCATTCAACCTATAAGATCCGTTTTGTAACCGCCGCATCGCTGTTTGACGGGCATGATGCTACCATCAACATCATGCGCAGGATCCTGCAATCCTCCGGCGCTGAAGTGATTCATTTGGGGCATAACCGCTCTGTGGAGGAAGTAGTTAACTGCGCCATCCAGGAAGATGTACAGGGCATAGCGCTCACCAGCTACCAAGGCGGGCACCTGGAGTATTTTAAATACATGCATGATTTGCTTAAGGAACGCGGCGCGGGCCATATCAAAATATTCGGCGGCGGCGGTGGCGTGTTTTTGCCGCACGAGATAAAAGAACTGCAGGCCTATGGCATCACCAGGATCTATTCGCCGGATGATGGCCGCAAAATGGGTTTGCAGGGCATGATCAATGATATGCTGCAGCAATGCGATTTTCAGCATAAAATAAAACTCAACGGCGAGTTAAAACACCTGCCAGAAAAAGATATCAAATCCATCGCTACCGCGATCAGCATCGTAGAAAATTATCCTAAAGAAGCGGATAATTTTTTATCAGAAGTACATAAACTCATCAGCACCAATCACACGCCTGTATTGGGTATTACCGGCACCGGCGGATCAGGCAAATCATCACTTGTGGATGAGATCGTCCGCAGGTTTTTGATGGAGACCGATAAAACACTGGCCATTATCTCTGTCGATCCCTCCAAACGTAAAACAGGAGGAGCGTTGCTTGGCGACAGGATCAGGATGAACGCCATCAATAGCCCCAGGGTGTACATGCGTTCGCTGGCTACCCGGCAGGCAAACCTTGCACTCTCCAAACATGTGCAGGAGAGTATCGATATCTGCAAGGCAGCCGGTTATGATTTTATCATTGTGGAAACATCGGGCATCGGACAATCAGATACGATGATCACGGATTACTGCGACCTGTCGCTTTACGTAATGACCCCCGAATTTGGCGCGGCGACCCAGCTGGAAAAGATCGACATGCTTGATTTTGCCGACATGGTAGCCCTTAATAAATTCGACAAACGCGGCGCGCTGGATGCCATCCGCGACGTGCGCAAACAATATAAACGCAACCATCATTTGTTTGATGCGAAAGACGAGGACATCCCGGTTTATGGCACCATGGCTTCGCAGTTCAATGACCCCGGGATGAATACCCTGTTTGAGGCATTAATGAAAGCTATTAAAGTAAAAACCGGGGCCGATTTTATCGATGCAAAACACATCGCCCATTTACACACCGGCGAATCGGAAAAGATCTACATCATCCCGCCTGACAGGAACCGCTATTTAGCTGAAATTGTGGAAAGCAGCGTGGAATATAAACGCTGGGTGAATGAGCAATGCAAAATTGCACAGCAATTGTACCAGGTGCATGGAACAATAGAACTGGTGGGCGCACAAAATTTTGCGCCCGCCACCGAGAAACAAACAGGGGCGCAAGATTTTGCGCCCCTACGGGACATCCAAAAACATCTCGAAGACCACCTTCACCCGGAATGCAAACGCCTGTTAAAACAATGGCCCGAAACCATTAAACAATATACCGCCGAGAATTTTATTTATAAGGTTAGGGATAAAGAGATCAAACAGCCGCTGTATTATACCTCGCTGTCGCAATTGCAGATCCCCAAAATCGCTTTGCCGAAATATGAGGCATGGGGCGATATTTTGCGCTGGCTCCTCACCGAAAATTTGCCCGGAGAATTCCCGTACACTGCAGGCGTATTCCCGTTAAAACGCGAGGGGGAGGACCCAACCCGCATGTTTGCCGGAGAAGGCGGCCCCGAACGTACTAATAAACGTTTTCATTATGTATCGCTTGGGCAACCTGCGCACAGGTTATCTACTGCCTTTGATTCGGTTACCTT
Organism: uncultured Mucilaginibacter sp.; assembly: GCF_903913935.1. Lineage (GTDB taxonomy): Bacteria > Bacteroidota > Bacteroidia > Sphingobacteriales > Sphingobacteriaceae > Mucilaginibacter. Next base: position 728 of record NZ_CAIWNH010000229.1, on the reverse strand, counting down.
ATATGGCGAGGACCCGCATACCCGCCCTGATATTTACGGCAAAATAGGCAACTCAGGCGTGAGCATCGCTACTTTGGATGATGCCAAAAAGCTATATTCCGGGTTTGACCTTTGCAGTGCCTCGACGTCTGTATCCATGACGATAAATGGCCCTGCGCCTATGCTCCTTGGCTTTTTTATGAATGCAGCCATCGACCAGCAATGCGAAAAATATATCAAAGAGCACCAGTTGGAGTATCTGGTGGAGGCAAAGTTTAAGGAGTTGTATGATGATAAAAACTTATCCCGTCCGCATTACGATGGCGACCTGCCCGCTGGTAACGAGGGATTAGGATTATCAATTTTAGGCCTCACCGGCGACCAGATTTTACCTGCTGATATATACGAAAAAATTAAAGCCAAAGCCATAGCCACTGTTCGCGGTACGGTGCAGGCGGATATTTTAAAAGAGGACCAGGCGCAGAATACCTGTATCTTCTCGACCGAATTCGCGTTGCGGATGATGGGCGATATCCAGCAATACTTCATCGACCAGAAGGTGCGTAATTTTTATTCGGTTTCCATCTCCGGTTACCATATTGCCGAGGCCGGGGCCAACCCCATTACTCAACTGGCATTTACGCTGTCAAATGGCTTTACTTATGTAGAGTACTATTTGAGCCGGGGGATGCATATTGATGATTTCGCGCCAAACCTATCGTTCTTTTTCTCCAACGGTATTGATCCGG
>NZ_CAIWNH010000228.1 GCF_903913935.1 uncultured Mucilaginibacter sp. | reverse complement strand
GCTTGATTTTGAATACGAATTAAATCGGTTGATTAGGTGAGTGGTTGATTGGGTTGATTGGGTTGTTTTATTGATATAAAACGTTGTAAAATCTCTCAAAAACTATTCACTTAATCAACTACTCACCAATTCCCGACGGGATGAATAAAACAGCGTCAGCCGACATTGGAGCGCCCTGATCTTTGCAGATAATTTCAGCAAATCCACTATTTCCTTCAGCAAAATAACATTGACCCAGTGGTATCCACTCCCCTTCTGTTTGGCCTTTTACTTCAAGGTGGTTAAGGTCGATCGCCTTTTCAGTTGCTGTTTTTCCGTTGCTGATTAGCAGGTTGATTTTTCCTAAAACCCCATCGGATTTAACCACATAAACATAAAGCTTATAATTCCCTTCTTTTTTGATTGATGGTGTGAATTTCACCAGGTCGCCAGCTTTTGGCCTTGCATTTTCAAGCAGTGATGGGCCATAACAGCCTTCAAAGTTGGGCATACGTTTCCAGTCGCCCTTTATAGAAACTGCTGTCGTATCATCATTATCAACCAATATTTCAGGGATACTGCCGTCCGCAAGTGGGTTGTTTTTTAATTCGGATTGCAGTTTTTGCACATTTACAAGTTGTACCGGGCATTTTTTATCAATTGCCATGCAGGCCGCGACAGCTGCAGACTGCCCCAGCATCATAAACACCGGCTCCATCCTGATGGAACCGTAGGCAATATGCGAGGCTGATAAACAAACCGGCACCAATAAATTGCTGCACTCCTCCTTTTTGGGAACCAGGCTGCGGTAGGAGATTGGATATGGCCCAACCCCTCCTATTTGCACATCTCCTTCATTTTTTACCATCCCGTGTACTACCAACCGCTCGGCATTGTGCGAATCCATGGTATAGGCAGCCAGGGCAATACCATCGTTTACTATTTCCTTACCCTGGCAATTGGCCTGGGTCATCACGTATTCCCCTATCATCCGCCTTGCTTCACGCACATACATTTGATTAGTAAAATGCCCGGAATTTTGATATTCATCTGTTGGATAACCATATTGCAACATTTCATTGCGAAGGTTTACAGGAACCTGCGGATCATGTCCTACAAAATAAAAAAAGCCTTTGGTATAGTTTTCATGCGCTTTAAAAATCGCTGCCCTTTCCTGATAATTTGCTTCGGGATATTTCCAGTTCGCGCCAATCAGGTCTGTTGAAAACGGGCCGTTATTGTTGATATCCGTTTTATGATTGGGCATCGCGCTGGTCGTCATAATGTCCTCTATATGCTTAATGGTTTTTTTCTCCATCAGCCGGAGCAATAATTCGTAACGTTCAGGCTTGTAATCATCCGGTTGGGTAATCGGGATGCTATTAGCGGGATCTTTGCTTAAACATACCCTGATATTATAGGTTTGAACCATTTTGTTTCCGGTTCCATCAGGAAGTAAAGCATTATTGCTGATTCCCCAAATCAAACCACTTTCCGGCTTCCCGGGAATTTTATAAGGATCGACACCGTCCGGAAACTGGTGCTTTTCTCTTAACTGTGAGCCATTATAGGTTTCGTTATATTGCTTATTGTCTTCGCGGCCTATCGTATAAGATACGCCTGCTTTAGCCATCAGGTCGCCTTCGTAACTGCAATCGATAAATTCTTTGCCGATAATGGTTTTGTTCGTTTTTTTGGTAGGACGAAGGGAATTTTCAAGAGAGATCATAGCGATCCTACCGTTTATTTTATTGACAGACAATACCCGGTGATCAAACAAAACAGGCACACCAGCTTTTTTTAAGCAGGCAAGGAGGATACTTTCGGCAACGTGCGGCTCAAAGATCCATTGCTCAAAAATGCCGTAATGCTGGCCAACTTTTCTGTAAAAATCGAGTGATAACCCTTTAATAGCGTACTTGTTGCCGATATCTGTATAACCCAACCCACCGGTAGTTAAGCCGCCAATGCGCTCCCCAGGCTCAATCAGCAATACCGATTTACCCATTTTTTTGGCGGTATAGGCGGCGATGACACCAGATGCAGTGCCACCGTAAACAATGATGTCAAAATGGTTGGCAGTTACTTTTTTTAAGGGTTGAGCAAACGCCGTATTAAGACTGAAAAAGAAGATTATCAATAGGTTGAGCCAATTTACTTTCTTCATGGTTCAAATCATTAAAACGACCTGATCTCCGGCATTCTTAAAAGAATCTCAGCCAGCTTTGACAGGTCCATTTTATGACCAGTCACCCAGATTGCCGCTTGCAGGCAGCCGTCTTTTTTGGATATGCTAACGGTATTAAACTTTAACCCGTTGGCCGTGATCAGCTTCCGGATATGTTCAACATTTTCAAAATCTCCATTCGTGAATTCGATCACAAATAATTTGTCGCGGTGAATTTTGTCGATATATCCTTCCAGTAAACTAAAAGTCACCAATACCATCAAAACTACTATAGTCGAAACTACGCCTAAAAGATAGTGCTCCGAACCAATCACCATGCCGATGCCAGCTGATACCCATATTACCGCCGCAGTGGTTAAGCCGCTAACGCCTACATTGTCCTTAAAAATAACCCCGGCACCGATAAAACCTACGCCGGTTACGATATTCATAGCAGCCAAATTGCCTGACGTTTGCGCAACGATCGTAAATAAGGTTGAACCAAGACAGATCAGTATAATGGTGCGGAAACCGGCGATTTTATTTTTGTATTGACGTTCGAGCCCAAGCAGCCCCCCGCACAATACTGCCAGCCCCACTTTAATGAGGTCGGGTTCAGAAATATAGAGCAGGTTATTCAATTGGTAAATTATTGAATTAGTGATTTTTAAATTTAATACTTTTAAATCAATTATCGAATGATTTCACGTACAACCACTCACTTCATCAACTTAATCCAACCCAATCAACCAATTAAAATATCTTCCCCGGGTTTAAGATGCCGTTTTTATCAAAAACCTTTTTGATGCCCCGCCATATTTCAAAATGAACTTCTGTAAATTTAATGGCCATATAATCTTTTTGTACCACGCCAATGCCATGTTCGCCGGAGATCGTGCCACCTAGAGAAACAGTAAGTTCAAAAACTTCACGAATCCCATCTTTTAATTTATTATTCCAATCCTCATCGCTCATCTGTCCTTTAATAATATTGGTATGCACATTACCATCGCCGGCATGTCCATAACATATTGATTCAAAGCCGTATTTATTCCCTATTTCTTTTATTCCTTTAATCAATTGCGGAAGACAGGCGCGTGGCACAACGGTATCTTCTTCTTTATATATTGAATTTGACTTCACCGATACCGCCATCGTCCGGCGCATGCGCCAAAGCTCTTCTTTTTGAGCTGATGTATCGGCAAATAGCACATCTTGACAATTAAATTCTTCCAGCACCTGGTTTATTTTTTCACAGTCGGCGAAGATCACCTCCTGGTTGGTGCCGTCAACTTCAATCAACAGAAATGCTTCGATCCCATCCTTCAAGTCAAAAGTGATCCCGTCATGTTCTTTTACCCATTCTACGCCCCTTCGTTCCATAAATTCCACCGCAGAAGGAACAATACCGGCCCTGAATATGGCTGAAACAGCCGAACTTGCATCCTCATTGGTACTGAAGGAAGCCAAAAGTAAAGCGTCGTGCGTCGGCCTGGGAATCAACTTAACCACAATTTTGGTAATAATGCCCAGCGTGCCTTCAGAGCCAATCATCAACTGCGTCAAATTATAACCAGATGCATATTTTAAGGTATTGGCGCCTGTCCATATAATATCACCTGAAGGCAAAACAACTTCAAGATTAAGGATATACTCCCGAATAGTTCCGTATTTCACCACCCTGGGACCGCCGGAGCCATGCGAAACATTCCCGCCGATAAAGCAACTCCCCTTACTAGCCGGGTCAACGGGATATAATAATCCTTTGGCGGCAACCTGGTCCATAAATTCTTCGGTTACTACCCCGGGCTCAACGGTGGCCTGCAGGTTTTGTTCATCAATGGTCAAAACCTTATTAAAGCGCTCCATCGAGATCAATAAACCGCCCATAACCGGCAAGGCACCGCCGCTTAAGCCGGTCCCCGCTCCTCTTGGCGTTACAGGTATCAGGTTTTCATTACAGAGCCGCATCAGCGCCGCTATTTCTTGGGGTGTTTTTGGCTTTACAACAACTTCCGGGTAATAATGCAGGTCTTCTGTTTCATCATGGCTGTATTTTTCAAGATCGGCATAGCTGGTAATAACGGCATCATCCCCCACTATTAATTTGAAGGACGAAAGAATACCGGATGTAATTTTATTGAAGCTCATATTTTCTTTTTCCTGATCAGAGAATAATGGTTATTGCTGAATAATCAACTTTACCACCAAGTGGCGGGTTTATTTTTTTCATAGAAACACGAATACTTTCAACAAAAGGATAATGCTCTTTTATGTCATCCGCAATTGATTGCGCAACCGTTTCAATCAATTTACGGGTATCTTTCATTTGCGCTGTAATCATGTTGTAAACCTTCTCATAATCTACCGTATTACTTATTGTGTCAGCTCTTATGTCATTCAATGGCATAAAATTCACTTCAACATCAACAATAAATTTAGTTCCCAGTTTTTGCTCTTCAGCATAAAAACCATGGTAAGCAAAAAACTCGGCACCCTGTATGGCAATGGTTATCATGGTTCAAATGTACTTTTTGATTTCGGAATTCGGATGTTCGATTTCGGATTTTTAACTGCGACAGTTTTTTCTCGCTCTAATTTATTTGGAACAAAAAATTAAATCCGAATTTGAAATTCCGAAACGGCGAAGCCATCTTGAGCACCAAAAAAACATACAACTGCGAAAAATCCGAAATTCAACTATCTTTGCACACCAATTCAATACACTATGTCCAAAAAAGATCTTTTTGAATCGCCCGATTATTACGTGATTGACGAACTTTTAACTGATGAGCATAAATTGATCCGTGCGTCTGTGAGGGACTGGGTTAAAAAAGAAGTAAGCCCTATTATTGAAGATTATTCTCAAAGAGCTACATTTCCAAAACACCTGATAAAAGGTTTGGGTGAGATTGGCGCTTTCGGGCCAACTATTCCGGTTGAATATGGCGGGGCTGGTTTGGATTATATGTCGTACGGCATCATTATGCAGGAAATTGAGCGTGGTGATTCAGGCATTAGGTCGACAGCTTCGGTGCAGGGATCATTGGTTATGTATCCGATATACGCTTACGGTTCAGAAGAGCAAAAGAAAAAATACCTACCCAAACTGGCTACCGGCGAGTTAATGGGCTGTTTTGGATTAACAGAGCCTGATCATGGCTCCGATCCCGGCGGCATGGAGACAAATTTTAAAGACAAAGGCGACCATTATTTGCTAAACGGCGCAAAAATGTGGATCTCCAATTCGCCTTTTGCCGATATCGCCGTTGTTTGGGCCAAGGATGAAAGCGGCAAGATTCGTGGATTGATTGTTGAACGTGGCATGGAAGGTTTTACCACTCCCGAAACACATGGCAAATGGTCGCTCAGGGCTTCAGCTACCGGCGAATTGGTTTTTGATAATGTTAAAGTACCCAAGGAAAACCTGCTGCCTAATGCTTCAGGCTTGAAAGGGCCACTCGGCTGCCTTAACCAGGCCCGCTATGGCATAGCATGGGGAGCACTCGGCGCAGCAATGGATTGTTATGATACTGCTTTAAGATACACCAAAGAACGCAAACAATTTGGCAAACCAATTGCCGGGTTTCAGTTACAACAAAAGAAATTGGCCGAAATGATCACTGAGATTACAAAAGGGCAATTGCTGGTATGGAGGCTCGGGCAGTTAAAAAATGAGAACCGGGCCACTCCTGCCCAAATCTCTATGGGAAAACGTAACAGTGTTGACGTTGCCATTCATATTGCCCGCGAGGCCAGGCAGATGCTTGGCGGCATGGGTATTACAGGGGAATACCCGATTATGCGCCACATGATGAACCTTGAATCAGTAATAACTTATGAAGGGACACATGATATTCATTTACTGATCACAGGCATGGATATCACTGGCGAAGACGCTTTTAAATAAAATAATTTATTGTAATAAATATTGCTTTGTTTTGAATAAAGGCGCACAGGATGATATTATAGCCTGGCTATGTCTAAAAGCTACAGGTAAAACCACTATTTCAAAAAGTCAGCGTACCAATGCCCTGACGACTTGATAATGCGCTGCTGCGTATCAAAGTCAACATAAATCAGTCCAAAACGCGGATGGTAACCTTCCGCCCATTCAAAATTATCTGTCAATGTCCACACAAAATACCCATCTACCTTATAGCCATCGTTTTTTGCTTTTAACACCTGTGCCAGGTGGGTTTCAAGGTATTCAATACGCAATACATCGTTAACCTCACCATTACCAACCACATCAGGAAAAGCGGCGCCGTTCTCGGTGATCAGCATTTTTTTTATCCCGGGATAGGCATTAAACTTTTTTATCATCTGGTAAATGGCCGGCGGGTAAACCTCCCATTTCATTTGCGTTAACGGCACTTTCCGGTTTTCGGCTTTTACCAACGAGGCACTTATATAGGGCGTAAAAATGGAATACTTTACAATCTCTCGTGTATAATTTTGTATCCCTATAAAATCAAAGTCAAAGCTCAACCTTTCCTCATCCCCCGCAAGAAAATATTTTTTTATATTCTTTAAAATCGGAGCATCATCGATTGGGTACCCGAGCCCTAAAACAGGCTCAATAAACAGTCTGTTGATGATCGCATCCACGCGTTTTGCGGCGTTAATATCTCTTGCTTTACCAGAAAAAGGCTCGATAAATGAACAGGAAAATGTTGTACCGATCTGCGCTGCCGGAAGCGTGGCGCGTAAAGCCTTTGCCCCTGCTGCAATACTTAAAACCGTATGGTGAATAGCCGGTAAAAAACTTTTTAACCCTGTACGCCCCGGGGCATGAATACCCAAAAAATAGCCTGCACCTGTAAATACGGCCGGCTCGTTCATGATCATCCAATATTTAACCCTATCACCAAAATGCTCAGCGCATATTTTTACATAGGCAGTAAACCAATCAACAATATCGCGATTTGTCCAGCCGCCTTTGAGCTCCAGCTCATGCGGCAGGTCCCAATGATAAAGTGTAACCCAGGGTTCAATGCCTTTTTGCAGGCAATAATCAATAACACGGTTGTAATATGCTACACCCTCCTGATTCACCTCACCCGTGCCGCTGGGTAAAATCCTTGTCCATGAAATAGAGAACCTGAAATTGGGGATATTTAGTTGTTTGATGAGATCAATATCGTTTTCATATTGATTATAGAAGTCGCAGGCGATTTGTGCATGATGACCATTCAGAATTTTGTCATTTTTACCTGTAAAAACATCCCAGATAGATTCGCCTTTGCCATTGGCATCATGAGCCCCTTCTACCTGGAATGCGGCGTTTGAAACGCCCCAGGCAAAATCATCTCCAAAAAGCTTTTTATTAAAATGCGTGTACTGAATGCCAGGTTCCATTAAATAGTGTTAACAGAAGCCCAAATTGTATATTACAATTTTATAAAACAAAATTATTACCAATTAAATTAGTGAATGAATGACGAGCGCATGCTCCTTAAGATCATTCTTTCACGGAAGGCTTTAAAAAGCTTCGTAATGTTCGTGATAAATTTCATAACAAACTTATTTATTGTTGATTATAAAAGTAATGTACCCATGTGAGCTTATGATGTTAATTATATTATCATATTGTTAAATGACAATAGAAAACAGGCCTGGTTTGTTTTAATGTTTCATTAGTTTTTATTTTTGGCGAATGAAATTTCGTCCCAAAATTGGTCCGTTTTTAATAATTCTTTTTTCCCTTAGCCACCCCTTGCGGCTTTTCTCGCAAAACTTTAAAATAGTACCGCTGGGAGTAAAAGGTGGAATTGACGAAAGCAACTTATCAGCCTATTTGGTTGCCGCTGGGGGGACTGATAATTAAATTTGCCTGGATGCGGGCACACTGCACTATGGTATTGAAAAAGCTATCGGCAAAAAAGTGTTTTCCATCCCGGCTGAACAGGTATTGCGGAGATATATTAAAGAATATTTGATTTCTCATGCAAATCTTGATCACGTATCAAGCCTCATCATAAACTCACCGGATGACACTGTTAAAAATATTTATGCATTGGCAAACTGCATTGAAACCATTAAAACGCATTATTTTACATGGCAAAGCTGGGCCAATTTTGCTAATGAAGGCGGTAAACCCGCGTTAAGCAAATACCATTACCAGGTGCTGAACCCGGACCGCATTACACCAATCCAAAACATATTGATGACGGCACAGGCATTCCCTTTAAGCCATGCCAATTTAAGTAGCACAGCATTTTTGATCAGGAGTAACGATGCTTTTCTGCTTTACCTTGGCGATACAGGGCCTGATGAGGTGGAGAAAAGCAACAACCTGCATAACCTTTGGCAGACTATAGCCCCACTGATAAAAAGCAAAAAGCTGAAGGGAATCATGATTGAAACGTCATTTCTGGATGAACAGCCGGATAAAACTTTATTCGGGCATCTTACGCCTCAATGGCTGATGAAAGAGATGGATGAATTAGCCTCATTAACTGTTAAAGGAGCTTTAATCGGATTTAAGTTGATTATTACCCACGTAAAACCGCCGCAGGAAAATATTGAAAAGATAAAAGTTCAGCTGAAGGCGGAGAACAGCCTTAAACTAATCCTGATTTTCCCCGGGAAGGGCGTGCCAGTTTAAATATAAAAAAAGGGCACGGATTACCGCGCCCCCTAATTAAAAAATCAACAAAATTTATTTAATTATAAAAGCTATTTAGTGGCTTTGGGACCGTTTGCCAGCACGTAGGCTGCTATTTTAAGCCCCAGTTGCTGCGCGGCATCTATATCAAAACGGTAATGGATGCCACCGTATAAACGGCTCAGGTCGTTTTCCTGTTCCCCTTTGGTCAGCGATTCAATCACCCTTGATGGTTCGCCGGGAGTTGTGGTATGCAGTTCTAAGGTATTTTTATCGCCATAAAACTTTTTGAGCACTTCAAAACCTGCAGCCACTGTTCCGCAATGACCGCAAGGATAGGAAGGGTGCGGCGGCGTTGTTAATAAAGGCAACCAGGTTGCGTAGTTATTTGTTACTGAGCCATCTGCATCAGCATTCAGGGCTGTTACCGGCCTCCAGTACAGGTAATTATATTTAGCTTCGAAAAGTGCGATCCGGGCATCAGCTTCTGCCAGGTCAGTTAACAGAAAAACAAGTGCACTTTCCTCCAGCGACGATCCATGTTGTTTAGCAAGGATCCGGGCAGCTTCATTTACCGTTAGTTCAGCATCCTGTTTGTAAAACTGAGCTATGTGCGTTTGGTCATCAGTGCGTGTAGCGCTTTTGGCCGAGCCAATATCGGCCACTTCCGCCAATGCTTTTTTAAAGTCGCCTGTTCCCGGCGCTGGCGGCGCTTCAGGCCTGAACTGATCGCCGCTTGTCAATAAAAACGGTTTTATCTTTCCCCATTGCTGGTTAATTCCCGGTAAAAACCCTGAGGGTGTTGGCCTGTACTCCCCTATTCCTGGTTTTGCAGGCCCCGGATAAGTAACGTTTGGTGCCGATCCATCATTTGCACGCAAAGCAATGATGTCTGCCGCGGCAGCGGCGCCTACTTTTTGGCCGTTATCAACCGGGCCGTCGGTCGCCCCTTGTAAACTAACCGTTAAAATTGAATCGAGTAGCGCTTTTTGCGCGGGGAAATAGTTAACCAGCACGTCATGCGCCGCTTGTGCCGCTGCGGCTACTGCCGACGCGCCGCCGGCTGGCTTCACGAAGTAATGGTAAGGGCTGCCAAAGCTCTTAATTGAATTTATGGCATCATAAACAGCAATGGCTTCAATTGCAACAGTACGGCTGGCTTCGTTAGTATTTTGTTTGGCGATTTTTGCCGCTTTTAAAGTAACCTGGTTCCATTGAATAACCACATCTCCGGATAATGTTTTCTTTTTTAGCGCATAAACCGGGTGAATGCCCGATAAAATCAGTGCAGGAATAATTGTGAACAGTGAGGTATGTTTCATGATTTTAATAATTGATCGTCAAATATAAAAATATATAGTATTATTCCTATCGAAAAGGTAGGATTTTATAAAAAAGTTATAGCGCTGATTTTTACCTATTTTTAAAATCCTAATCTAGCTATATGATCAACAGGGAAAGTCTTAAGGAAAAATATGCCACTATGGCTACCGACGATTTGCTTGAAATAACTTCAAACAAGTCGGATTATACTGAATTGGCTGTTTCCGTTGCGCTGGAAGAGCTTAAAAAAAGAAATGTGCCTGAAGCCGAAATTCAGAGTTATGTATCGGTTTTGGCCTATAAACCCGATCAGACAATAATTAATAATCATTTCGTCGACCTTAATATTTTTCATAAAGTGGGTAATTATACGCTGGTAATACCTATTATTAAACACCGAGCATATTCAGATTTTTGCAGATACACGGGTTTTGCATTGAAAAAGCGGCAGGCCAATTATTATCTGGTTACGGGGACTACCTTCCTGATTATTGCCATAATACTCGCTACTAATTATCAGGCATCATTTTTATTAATCTGGGCATCTGGTTTTTCAATCTCCTTTTTATTTGATATTGGCTACAATAAAAACAGGGAGATTAGCCAAATACAAGAAAAAGTTGATCAGGGAAAAGACCCGGAGGGAGTTTTTTAAGTGAGCGGAGAAAGGCTAAAATGGCATTTCTCCTCATTCCCCCATCAGCAGCTTTTTCGCCTCCTCCAATTTTGTCTTTTCCACTTTTGGCAAAACCGGGTATTTCAGCTTTAATCCTTTTAAAGAATCCAGGATGATAGCGGATATAGCGATCCTTGTAAACCATTTTTTATCAGCCGGCAGTACATACCATGGGCAACTTTCAGTTGACGTTTCTTGAATGGCTTTTTCATATGCCTTCATGTAATCGTCCCAAAATTCACGTTCATAAATGTCAGCTACCGAGAATTTCCAGTTTTTTTCCGGGTCCTCAATGCGTTGAAGAAAACGTTGCTTTTGTTCTTCTTTGGACACGTTTAAGAAAAACTTAATGATTACCGTGCCATTTTCGGTTAAATGCTCTTCGAATGCGCGGATACTTTCGTATCGGTGTTTCCAGAACTTTTTATCAACGTCTTTCACATCTTTTATGCCGGGCAGTTTTTCCTGTAATAATAATTCAGGATGCACTTTAGTGATCAACACGTTTTCATAGTGGGAGCGGTTGTGCACTCCTATCCTGCCAAATTCTGGTAAAGCTTTATAATGTCGCCATAAAAAGTCGTGATCAAGTTCTTCAGCGCTGGGCTGTTTAAAACTAAATACTTCGCATCCCTCCGGATTTAATCCTGATAAAGTATGCGATATAGCGCCATCCTTGCCTGCAGCGTCCATCGCCTGGAATATGATGAGCAGCGCAAATCGGTTATCAGCGTATAATGCATCCTGCATTGCAGCCGTTTCTTTGATCATTTTGGCCAGGAATATTTCTGTATCTTCTTTCTTGTAGTCTCCTGAAAAATCAGTAGGCATTTCCTCCAGAGAAAAATTTTTTCCGTCAATTACTTTAAATTTATTAATTATGCTCTTCATAAAACAAATTTGATTCTTGCTAAGTTAGCTTAAAATTAACTTGGTAAAATTACGTTGTTAATATTTGTTGATCAGGCTATGATTTAGGGCCATAATTTTACATCTTTACCGCATGTTCAGGCGTATAAAAAACCGATTTCTAAGATATCTTGTCATCTTCATTTATTTTGTCATTATTTTTTTCTGTTCCATTGAATTAAACTTCCTTTGGCTGTTTGGCTACTCACCTGATATGCAGGATATTAAAAATCCATCCATGTCATTATCCTCCGAAGTTTACTATGCTGATGGTACCCTGATAGGGCGGTATTTTAAAGAAAACCGTTCGCCGGTTGAATATAAAGAGATCTCCCCTTACATCATTAATGCGCTGGTTTCTACCGAAGATGTGAGGTTTTATAACCACCACGGGGTTGACTTTTATTCCTTTTTTACCAGTATGCTTTCAACGGCCAAAGGAGATAAACGCGGCGGCAGTACGATTACCCAGCAATTAGCGAAAAACCTGTTCGAAACCCGGAAACGCAAATCGCAGGGCATTATCAAACATGTGCCTTTGATAAATACCGTTGTTTATAAATGCAAAGAATGGCTGACCGCTTTTAAAATTGAACATGTTTACAGTAAACAGGAGATTTTAACGCTCTATTTAAATACAGTCCCCTTTGGCAGCAATTCTTTTGGCATAAAAACCGCAACATTAAAATTTTTCAATAAAACGCCTGATCAGCTTACTCCGGCTGAGGCTGCTACACTTGTAGGGATGTTAAAGGCGACTTCTACCTACAATCCTATCAGTAATCCCAGGCGGTCGGTTGAACGGCGCAATACCGTATTGGCTAAAATGTTAAAATATGGCAAACTGACCAAGACAGAGTATGATGAAAATCTCCAAACTCCTATCAACCTTGACTTGAGTTATACAGGGAATGAAGGACAGGGTGATTCATACCTGCGGGAAGCGGTGGAGCGGTGGTTAAAAAAATGGTGTCATGACAATGATTATGACCTTTATAACGACGGCCTGAAAATTTACACCACGATAGATCCCAAAATGCAGCAATATGCTGAAGAAGCGGTCGCCGAGAAAATGAAGATGCTGCAAAAGCGGTTTAATGACCTTTGGGGTAAAAAGAATCCATGGCGGGACCTGGATGGCAAAGAAATTGTAGATTTTATAAAAAAAGCCGAAGAGCATTTGCCGATCTATGCGCTGCTTCAAAAAAAGTATCATAATGACACTGTGCCGATAAAAAAATATTTTGAAACGCCCAGGAAGATGAAGGTGTTTACCTGGAAAGGCGAAAGGGACACCACTTTTTCAAGCGTTGATTCTATTAAATACTATGCCCGGCTGTTGAATACCGGCATGATGACCATTGAGCCCTCCACTGGAAAAATAAAGGACTGGGTTGGGGGTATAAATTTTAAATACTTTAATTACGATCACGTAAACCAGTCGAAACGGCAAGCCGGGTCAACATTTAAACCATTTGCTTATTTAACAGCGCTTGATAACGGTTTTACACCATGCGATAAATTTACCGACCAGTTTGTTTCCATAAAATACACCGATGAGGGCAGGCAACAGGTATGGGAACCGAAAAATGCCTCGTTTAAATTTACAGGACAGGAAATGTCGCTACGCTGGGCAATGGGCGCATCCGTAAACTCAATCACCGCACAATTAACCGAAAAGGTTGGCTGGGATAAAATTGTTGAGTATGCTCATAAAGTTGGTATTGAAAGTCCTTTAAAGTCGGTACCATCGGTATCATTGGGGTCAAATGATGTTTCGGTGTATGAAATGGTTAGGGCTTACAGTACTTTTTTAAATAAAGGGAAAAAGATTGACCCTTTGCTGGTTACAAAAATAACCAACCAGGATGGTGATGTACTTGCAGAATTTGATTTGAAGAGTGAACAGGTGATCAGCCCGGAAACAGCCTGGTTAATGCTATACATGTTTAGGGGGGGTATGGAAGAACCCGGAGGTACGTCGCAGGCTTTATGGGAATACCCCGGTTTATGGAAAAAAAACAACCAGATTGGCGGAAAAACAGGCACTTCGTCCGGATATGTTGATGGCTGGTACATGGGCGTAACCAAGGACCTGGTAACGGGTATATGGGTAGGCGCAGATGACCGCAGCGTGCATTTTAACAGTTCAGAAACGGGCGAAGGCTCGCATACTGCCTTGCCGATATTTGGCGCGTTTATGGAAAAGGTTTATGCCGACCCTAAGTTAGGGTACACCTACGGGCCTTTCCCAAAGCCTTGGGTAAAAATCACAAAGGAATATGATTGCCCATCGCCACATATTGATACAGATTCATTAACCAACGATAGCCTTACTATGCCCATCGATACCAATAAAATTAAGGCGGATACTGCCGGGGGGGGATGAGTTTTAAGAATTGGAATAAGTTGTAATGATTGTAATAGTTAGAAGTGATTCTTTAAAACCTTTACAATTTATAACGCTTAAAACTTATTACAACCAAGCCAAAGGCAACGATTACCAAGTTTAGCGCGTATTCTATTTGATTATACAATATGAATAAAAATCTCCATCGCTACAGAAAAAAGCATTTATTGCTGTTTGTCCTAATCTTTTCATTTTTATTACTAAACCTGCAATCCAAAGCGCAGTACTTCGGGCAAAATAAGGTGCGATATAAAAATCTTAAATTCAAAGTTTACAAAACACCACATTTCGAGATCTATTATTATTTAAAAAATGATAGTATGATCAAGCGATTTGCCCAGGAAAGCGAACTCTGGTATACACTCCACCAGCAAATTTTCAGGGATACGTTTAAGAAGCCGAACCCGATCATACTTTATGCAAACCATCCTGACTTCCAGCAAACCACAGCAATTGATGGCGACATAGATATAGGCACCGGCGGTGTTACCGAAGGCCTTAAAAACCGGGTGGTAATGCCGGTTATGGAAACCAACGAAATGACCCGGCATGTTATAGGGCACGAACTGGTGCATGCCTTTCAATATCATTTGCTGTTGGGGAAAGATTCTGCTTCATTCGAAAATATCAACAATTTGCCGCTATGGATGATAGAGGGCATGGCTGAATATCTTTCGTTAGGTAAAAAGGATTCATATACAGCGATGTGGATGCGCGATGCTTACCTTAACCATGACATCCCAACCGTACGCGACCTTACCGTGAGCAATAAGTATTTTCCCTACCGGTATGGCGAAGCGTTTTGGTCGTTCATAGGCTCAACCTATGGAGATACCGTTATCGTGCCATTCTTCAAAAATACGGCCCGCTTTGGTTTAGGTTATGGCATAAAAAGAACTTTCGGGTATGACGATAAAACACTTTCAAATCTTTGGAAAAACGCGATCGAAACAACTTATAAGCCTTATTTAAAAGACACTTTACAAATCCCTGTAGGACATAGGCTTATCGATGACAAAAACTCCGGTAAAATGAACCTGGCGCCAGCCATAAGTCCTGATGGAAAATACCTGGCATTTTTATCTGAAAAGAATCTTTTTACGGTGGACCTTTTTTTGGCCGATGCAAAAACCGGGCACATACTGCGAAAGCTGACGAGAAAAATATCCAACACGCATATCGACGAATTTAATTTTATCGAATCAGCCGGGACATGGTCGCCAGATAGTAAAAGATTTGCTTTTAGTGTATTTAATAAGGGGCGTAACCGGATGCTGGTGGTTGATGTAGCATCGGGAAACACTATTGACGTTGTCTCAATGGGTAAAGCCGCACAATTCAGCAACCTTTCCTGGTCGCCGGATGGCAGCAGTATTGTTTTCCAGGGATTGGCCGAAGGGCAAAGCGATCTTTATCTGTATAATTTTAACACCCGGCAGGTGAAGCAACTTACGAATGATAAATACTCCGATTTCCAGCCAGCCTTTTCCAGGGATGGTAAAAAGGTGATTTTTTCGAGTGACCGGACTACCTACGACCAATCATTAAGCCAGGCGATCACTTTTAACCTTGCTGAATTGGACCTGGCAACCGGGAAAATTACCGATATCAAAGTTTTTAACGGTGCTAATAACTTAAACCCGCAATATTCTTCGGACGGAACACAAATCTATTTCCTGTCCAACCGGGACGGGTTTCGTAACCTGTACAGGTATACCCCGGCTACGGCAAAAGTTGAGCAAATGACGGACCTGTTTACGGGCATTTGTGGTATTACAGAATATTCGCCGGCATTGTGCATTTCAGCCAATAACGATATTGTTTATTCATATTACAGGGCTCAAAAATATTCGGTTTATAATGCAAAGGAAACGGAGTTTACAGCGAAAGATGTTGATGCCCGTGATTTAAATTCAACCATGGCCATGCTTCCTCCTACCCGTGCTGTTGGTGTCGACCTGATTAATTCAAACCTTAATAATTACCTGGCATATCCCAAAATCCCCATCGACTCAATTAAAAATATTCCCTATAAACCACAGTTTAAAATGGATTACCTGGCCAGTACGGGTGTCGGCACATCTGTAAGCCAGTACGGCACCGGCTTATCAAGTGGTATACAAGGCGTTTTTAGTGATATTTTGGGTAGAAACCAGATTTACGCAGGTGTTGCCGTAAATGGTGAGGTCTATGATATTGGCGGACAATTTACCTATGTTAATCAAACTGGTCGCTGGAATTTTGGCGCAAGCGTATCGCATATCCCGTTTCAAACGGCAAATTATAGTGTGGTACCTACAAACTATCAGCTGAATGCTACCACTACGATTCCCGCAAATGAAGAACGATTCGACCTGATCCGTATATTCCAGGACCAGATTTCCTTGTTTACCGCCTACCCGATCACAAAAAAAACGCGCATTGAACTTGGAACAGGTGCGGCCGCCTATTACTACCGGGTTGACAGGTATAGTACGTTCCACGACACCTCGGGCGCCGTACTGAGTAATACCCACACGCATATATCAAATTCGGTTTACAATGCCGAGACTACTAATAACGGTATACAGCTGATCCCTTTTACCACCTACAATGTAAATGCCGCCCTGGTGGGTGATAATTCTTATTTCGGGGTCGCATCCCCGTTAAACGGGTATCGTTACAGGCTGCAGGCTGAGTATGATTTTGGCACCTACCAGTATTTTGCGCCAACAATCGACCTGAGAGAATATGTGCGCGTAGCTCCGGTTACCTTTGCTGCCAGGCTTTACGGTTACGGGCGATTTGGCAATACGGGCAACCTGTACCAGATGTATGTCGGATACCCATTCCTCATCCGCGGGTACGAAGCACAAACATTTTACAGCACATCCAGTAAAACACCAACAAACGGATTCACTATCGACCAACTGTCGGGCAACCGTATCGCCGTTGCTAACTTTGAAGTACGGATGCCTTTAACCGGACCGGAAAGGCTTTCGCAATTTAAATCAAAATTCCTGTTCACCGAGCTCAACCTATTTTTCGACGCTGGTTTAGCCTGGAACGCCGGCGACCAAATCAAATTTCAAATGGGGCCTGACCAAATTGGCACTACACCTGAATTAGACGCCAGTGGCAAGGATATCCTGGTTAATGGTAAGCCAGTGCTTCTGCCCGTATATGACGCTAATCAGCGCGTACCAGCCCTCAGCGCGGGCATTTCACTTAGGGTAAATGTTTTTGGCGCATTTGTTTTGGAACCCTATTTTGCTTATCCGTTTAACCGTACGGATATCAGCAGACCTGTATTTGGCTTAGGATTTACGCCCGGCTGGTAGGTATTTGAGCAAACGAATATTAGATTAATATTATTTGTTACAAAATTCTGACTAGTAATAAACTATTTGTGGCTTTTTTTGTCATTACTGTTAAATGATTAATAGTAGTTTTGCCGGATGAAAAAATGGGTGGGAATTATCATACTGGTTTTACATTGTGTTGTTGTGTTTTCACAAACCACAATAGTTACAAACCCGGTAAATGATACAGTGAAATCGAAATGGGGTAAGGTAAAAATTGTTGACGGGACGAAAATGACCTCATCCAATGATATCATTGAAAATATAACCCAATCGCAGGAATATACTACTTTGGTTACGGTTATTGAAGATGCCGGGTTAACCCAAACATTTAAAAGCAAGGGACCGATAACAGTTTTTGCACCTACTAACAAGGCTTTTGAAAAATTGCCGGCGGGGCAATTGGATACACTGGTAAAACCGAATCATAAAGATGACCTGAGTTACCTGATCACCTACCATGCAATGGCCGGACGGGTAACTGCCCATGATATTGAAAAGAAGATCAATGCAAATAACGGGGAGGCTACTTTTACTACTTTAGCAGGCACTAAGCTAACCGCAAAAATCGACGAAAACCGCAATATTGTTTTGATTGATGAAAATGGCGGCCAAAGCATCATCAGTAAGTTCGATATCCAGCAAAGCAATGGAATATTGCATATTGTGACTTCAGTACTGGTTCCCAAACCAAAAGCAATATAAATCAGACCCGGAGCTGACAAACCTATTGTTAATTTATTTCGTAATTATTTTTGTAAGGAAATAAATCCCCTATCGTCTAATTTAAAAAGATTAAATAATGAAGAAATCAATTTTAGCACTGCTGCTGGTGAGTATGATCGCGGCATTTGGTTGCCAGCCAAGTAGTGGCCAGCAGTTAAAAAAATTCGACCCCAAACGCAAAATGAGCAAAGCTCCCGCTGAATGGAAAAAAACGCTCACTTCTAACCAGTATTATATTATGGTTGAAAGCGGTACTGAACCACCCTATCAGAATGCTTATTTTAACAACCATGAAAAAGGCGTTTATGTAAGCGCGGCAACTGGCGAAGTATTATTTTCGTCGGATGATAAATATGACAGCGGAACGGGTTGGCCTAGTTTTGTAAAACCTGTTGATCCCAAAAAAATAGAGATCGTTACGGACAATAGCGACGGAATGGTGCGCGATGAAGTAATTGAGCGCAGTACGGGCCTGCACCTTGGCCATGTTTTTGACGACGGACCGGAAGATCGCGGTGGCAAACGATATTGCATGAACTCGGGCGCTTTAAAGTTTATTAAAAAGTAAGCGCTCTGCGGCTTGAACTGATTGACGGGCGGAGTTGGGGTCTTACTCTTACGCCGCTTTCGTAATTTAAACCAATGGTCAGATCTACCCAGTCAGGGTTTACAGGTCTGATCATTTTTTCTTTCTGGGGCCTGGTAAAAGTGCTTACCGTTTTAAAGCGTTCCATTGCCTGTTCTTCTGTATTTATCTCTTCAAAATAAACCAAACGGTTAAGCTGGTTGGCATTATCAAAAAACAAAGTCGGCATCTGGCGGTAAAACTCCAGTGTTTTCAACAGGTCTGAACATAGGCCTACGTGTAAGTTGTTGCGGTTTCTGTCGGTAATGATATAGATGAAGCGTTTCATATTGATAAATAAATTTTGTTGATTTAAAAATAATTACTAATTTTATGAGCATAAAAATACTAATTATTTTAGCAATTCCAAATTTTATGTCAAAAATTCCTTCAAATATTAAATTTCTTAGAAAAAAGAAAGGGCTTACACAACAGCAGTTTGCTGACGCGGTAGGCATAAAAAGGTCACTTGTAGGCGCATATGAAGAAGAACGGGCTGATCCGAAATACGATCTGCTAAAAAAAATAGCATTATTTTTTGATGTGTCTATCGATGATTTTATTAACGAAACTATCAACGAAAAATGGGCGCCGAAGCCCAAAGGCAACCCTGCCAACCTGCGCGTATTAAGCATTTCGGTTGATAAGGATGACAATGAAAACATCGAACTGGTACCTTTAAAAGCCAGCGCAGGTTATCTTAATGGCTATGCTGATCCTGAATATGTGGCTGAACTGCCAAAATTCTATCTGCCTATGTTTAAACAAGGCACACACAGGGCTTTTGAAATAAAGGGTGATTCAATGCTTCCACTGGTTTCAGGAACCATTATTATCGGCGAATATGTGGAAAACTGGGCAGATGTAAAACCAGCAGAAACCTACGTAGTCATTTCTAAAAATGATGGCATAGTATATAAACGTATTGGCAATAAATTTAAAGAAAACAAGCCACTGAAATTGATATCTGACAACCCGGTTTATGAGCCCTACGAAATAATCGGTGAAGATGTGTTGGAAATCTGGAAGGCCAAAGCTTATATATCAACCCATTTCCCGTTACCTACACCAGAGCCGACATTAGAAAGCCTAACCAGCATGATGGCCCAAATGCAGCGATCTATTTCGAATTTGTCTAATTAGTCATTTGCTGCGCGTCATTGGTCATTGGTCATTGGTCATTGGTCATTGGTAATTGGTAATTGGTAATTGGTCATTTGCTGCGCGTCATTGGTCATTAGTCATTACATTTCTAATATTTTATTATGAGTAATCGCTTAGAAGATTTAGAGCTATATAAACTTGCTGAATGATTTTCCGACGAAATTTGGTTTATAGTTCTAGGGTGGGAATATTTTTCAAAAGACACATTAGGAAAACAACTCGTACGGTCTGCCGATTCGATCGGAGCAAATATCGCCGAAGGTTTTGGACGTTATCATTTTAAAGAAAATAAGAACTTCTGTTATTTTAGCAGAGGCTAATTGATCGAAACAAAAGGATGGATAATTAAAGCTAAAACGCGAAACTTAATATCTGAAACTCAATACGCTGAATTTATCGAAAAGTTAGGCACTATTCACCTAAAACTAAACGCCTACATAAAGAATATCGGCGGCTAACATAACTGGCCTAAGCCAGGCCCCTACAACCAATGACCAATCCCCACCAAACAATGACTAATGACTAATGACCAATGACCCACCAAGGCAACAATTAAGTTACATCCCTGTTTTTAAACTAATCCGACTTACCTTTATCTAAAACATTAAAAACTGAAAAGCAATGAGAAAATTTTTGTTGATGTGCTGTATCCTGCTTGGGATTACAGCGGTAAGCCGTGCACAAGGTGGCGGCCAAAGGATGACCCCGGAAGACAGGGCTAAAAACCTGCAAACGCAATTAAAACTAACTGATGATCAAACAGCCAAGGTTTTGGCTATATATAAAACCCAGGCGACGAAAAGGGATAGCATCAGAACTGCTGCAAATGGCGACAGAGATGCCATGCGGGCCGCAATGATGCCTTTAATGCAGGCATCAAATGCCCAGATCAAAGCATTATTAACCACTGAGCAGGCGGCAGCGTATCAAAAAATGCAGGAAGAAAACCGCGCCCGTATGCAGCAAGGCGGCGGCGGTGGTGGTGGCAATTAACCATCCTCTAAACCTTTTATCAAGAAGGCGCTCTGATAAAACGGAGCGCATTTGTTGTTTTTATTATAACTCAAATGGCCTATTTTTATTCTATCCGGAAATGGTTACATTTAATAAAAATTAAAAACCAAAGACCATGAGAAAATTTTTGTTAATGTGCTTTTTGTTCGCTGGAATCGCAATGTTTTGTAATGCACAAGGTGGAGGCATGCGCGATCCGGAGCAAATGTCGAAAGGCTTGCAATCCATGTTAAAGCTTAATGACGGCCAAACAGCCAAAATTAAAGCGATATACATCGCCCAAAACATTAAAATAGATAGTTTGCGTAAAGCAGGCGCCGACAGGGCCGCGCTGCACCCGGTAATGGAATCAAGTGTAGTTCAGATAAAAGCATTACTCACACCCGATCAGGCAGTTGCATTTCAAAAAATGGTTGATGAAAGGCGCGCCAGGGCCGGGCAAGGTGGCGGCAACTAGTGTTAAGTCTTGAGTCGTAAGTCTTGAGTCTATTTTGCATTTTTATGACTTAATGCTTAATACAAGGCATCAATTCATAGCGTACACGAAACCAATCCCGCTGATAAGATGAAATTTTAAGAAAGCGCCCTGTTAAATCGGGGCGCTTTCTTAATTTTACCAAAAATTTTTATTTTGACGCCTTCGGAATTATTTATAAAAAAGAAACTGGATGAACGGCGCATAGCCGGTAATTTGCGTTTTTTAAAACCACAAAATAGCCTGGTCGATTTTTGCTCAAATGATTACCTGGGCTTTGCACGATCTCCTGTTTTAAAAAATAAAATTGAACAGGAGATAAAAAACAACGAAAAGCCTTCAAATGGCTCAACGGGTTCGCGGTTGCTTTCCGGCAATTCTGACTATGCACTCGCCTTAGAGGGGTATATTGCCTCGCTGCACCAAAGCAAAGCCAGCCTGTTGTTTAATTCGGGCTACGATGCCAACCTGGGCTTGTTCTCGTCACTGCCGCAGCGCGGGGATACTATAATTACTGATGAACTGATACACGCATCCATCATCGATGGCGCAAGGTTAAGTTATGCTAACCGCTATACTTTTAAGCACAACGACCTGCAGGCCCTGGAAGATAAACTGAGCCAGGCAAAGGGAAACTGCTATGTAGCCATTGAGAGCGTTTACTCCATGGATGGCGACACCTCACCTATTGCTGAAATATTGAACCTGGCAGATAAATATAACGCGCATTTAATTGTAGATGAAGCACATGCCGTTGGTTTATACGGATTAGGTATAATTGACGGATCTTTGAAAGATCGGGTATTCGCCAAGGTAGTTACATTCGGAAAGGGGCTCGGGTGCCATGGGGCTGTTGTCCTTGGAAGTACATTATTGAAGGAATACCTGGTAAACTTTGCCCGTTCGTTTATTTACACTACGGCTGCTCCTCTTCATCAATTAGCATCGGTAAAAATGGCCTACAGGCTTTTACTGGATTCATCAGACCAGGCTGAAATACTTCGGCAAAATATTTTACACTTTAAAAAAAATATCAAGCACAACAATACCTATCCCCTGATCAAAAGCGACAGCGCAATTCAATGTATCGTATTAAAAAGTAATGAAAAAGCAAAATTATTGGCAGAACACCTCCAAAACAATGGTTTGGATGTAAGGGCTATACTTAGCCCGACAGTGCCGGCAGAAAGTGAACGGATCAGGATCTGTTTGCATTCGTTTAATACCAAAAATGAAATAACTTTGCTGTCAGATATCATTAATAGCTTTATAAATGAATAGCAAGCCCTTATTTGTTACCGGGATAGGCACAGGGATCGGTAAAACTATTGTATCGGCCGTTTTGGTGGAAAAGTTGAAAGCGGATTACTGGAAACCGGTTCAGTCCGGCGACCTAGAAAACAGCGATACCATCACCGTAAAAAATCTGATTTCAAATTCACAGACCGTTTTTTTTGACGAAGCGTACCGGTTGACCCAGCCGTTTTCTCCGCACAAATCTGCCGCTATTGATGGGATAAGCATAAAACCTGAAAATATAGTATTACCGGTAACAAGTAATACACTTATAATTGAAGGAGCCGGCGGTTTAATGGTGCCCCTGAATACTGATTTTTTAATGCTCGACCTGATCAGGCAACTAGGAGCGGCGGTGATACTGGTGTCACAAAATTATTTGGGGAGCATTAATCATACTTTGTTATCGGCCTATGCCTTAAAAAAGGAAAATATCCCGGTAAGAGGCATCATTTTTAACGGCGTAAAAGATATTTATTCAAAGGATTTCATCCTTGAGAATACCGGGCTTGAGTTATTGGGCCATATACCCGCCTATGACACTTTAGATAAAAAAGCAATTATAGATGCCGGGTTTTATATTGATGGCTTATAAATATTTTAAATCAGGAAGTCCGAAAGAGGTTGCAACAATATTTTGGGCAAAATCGCTTAGGGCAAAAAGATAAACACAGAGTGCACGATGGAGGCACAGAGAACGCTGAGAAAAGCAAAGAAGATCAGGGAAAAGCCAATGAATTTTTATCTTAAAAATTCTTTTTTTTCACTCTGAGTGCGCTGCGCCTTCTTTGTTTCTCTGTGTTAAGATCTAAACACGACAGGAATACAGAAGAACTTATAATAACATGAAACAAATTACAGTAATAGGCTCCGGCACCATGGGAAACGGGATTGCACACACATTTGCAATGCATGGTTTTGAGGTTGCTTTATTTGACATTAATAAAGAAGCCCTGGACCGCGCAATCCTCACCATAACCGCCAACCTTGACAGGCAGCTGAAAAAAGGCACCATTGACGAACAACTTAAAGCAGCAACACTCGGCAGGATAGGCATTTTTACTGAACTTGAAACTGCTGTGTCCAATGCAGACCTTGTTGTGGAAGCCGCCACTGAAAACAAAGAGATCAAATTAAATTTATTCAAACAGCTGAGTGATCTTGGTAAAGAAGATGTGATCCTGGCATCAAATACATCCTCTATTTCTATTACTGAAATAGCCGCGGTAACCAAAAAACCGGGGAATGTAATTGGCATGCACTTTATGAACCCCGTTCCGCTGATGAAACTTGTTGAAGTGATCAGAGGATTTGCCACCACCAATGAAGTTACCAATATGATTATGGATCTGGCTAAGCAGCTGGACAAAGTACCCGTGGAGGTTAATGACTACCCGGGCTTTGTAGCCAACCGGATATTAATGCCGATGATCAATGAGGCTATTTACACCTTATACGAAGGTGTTGCCGGCGTTGAAGAAATTGATACGGTGATGAAATTAGGCATGGCCCACCCTATGGGCCCTTTGCAATTGGCTGATTTTATAGGCCTTGACGTGTGCCTTGCGATATTAAATGTACTATACAATGGTTTTGGCAATCAAAAATATGCGCCCTGCCCCTTGTTGGTTAATTTGGTGAATGCCGGGCACAAGGGTTTAAAATCTGGTACCGGTTTTTATAAATATGTTAGCGGCAATAAAGAGCTGGTAGTGGCAGATAAATTTATGGTACGTTAAAGTTTAAAATATTTTTTAAACTTTTGATTTGATTACTTGTCTTATAACTATTGATATATTTAAAT
>NZ_CAIWNH010000227.1 GCF_903913935.1 uncultured Mucilaginibacter sp. | reverse complement strand
GTCAAGGAAAGTGTCGATGTAGCTTGTCTTGTTAGCGCCTGTAAACAAATTATATAAATTCCACAGGTTAACGGAACCGTCCTCACGGCAGCTGAAGGCTTCATCCCTGTAATAATCCTTTGCCAGGGCACCAAGCTGGGTATCATTAAACAGCAATTCCGGGACATCCTTTTTTATGCCGTTGGGCAGGTTGGGGTACAATCTCGCCCGGCCAAGTAAGAGCGCAAACTGTTGTTCGGTAAGGTTGTAATCGGGCAATTGTTTCATCTGGTCCAGGTGCAGCGTGGGGTTGTACTGGTTGATCATTTGATAAATCCCGTCCATCAGCTGCTTCGGTGATTTTACTTTTAGGTCACGGACGAACCCATCGGACCAAACACAGAGATTGGTGCATACCCGGTTCTGAAATCCGATGAACAGTTTAAAATGCTCATCCGTTCCTTTGCGGGCGTACATGTTGTCCAGGTTATACGCTTTAATGCCGCCGATTGTGAGGGATAATTCCTGTCCGCTTACTGTGTCCCTGATAGTTGGGATTTCCATCAGGAACGCCATGCGCTCATAATAGATGGTTTTCTCATTTTCCAGCAGGTCCTTAGCCAGCTTGTGCTTTGCTTCCGGTATGCGGCCTTTGATCGGATGGCTTAACCGGATGGTCGGCTGAAGGATCACCTCGCCACGGTAGGCATGGCTAACCACTTCGCTCATTACATCAACAAATTCTGCCTGGCTTATTACCGGCTCATTGTCCTTTATAAACACGGGGATAACGTGCTGATTTCTTATTTCATCCAGTGAAGCCGGTTCGGTGTTGGCTTCAATAAAAGGCTTATCTGTCGAGGCTATATGCTCAATGGCCTTGATCGGTTCGGACAGCACCAATACCGCTGTTTCTTTTGGTTCTCTTTTCATGGTAATAGGATTAAGATTTAACAGGTGTTTTTGATTTGGCGTTGGGTTCAAGTTGCTTTCTCCGTCCTGAATATTCAGCATTCAGTAATACCTGGAATTCGGGATACGTATTGAAGATCTCCCGGAGTGTTTGCATGCTGCCGCTGGTTCTGATCATATCAGTGACAGCCTCTTTAGAGATACCCGACTGGCACCATTTGAGTATTTGCTGCCCGGTAGCCTCGTTAGGCGTAAATTGTGGTTTGTCCATATACAATCCGGTACGATCCTTAGTAGCTACCGCATGGTGTTTTACGTCCATTTCAAGAACGAGCGTTAGTTCATAGTCGAGACCTTCACGCTGAACCGCAGACAAACCAATTTTTTCAGGTACTTGCTTACCATTCTTTTCGCTCAATACGTATTCAACTTTTGACCTTAAGGTGCAGATAACATGTACCGGGCTTTGAAGAATGGTATTTATAAAAATCTGGTGCCTCGGCGTTAATTTTGCCCAGTTTGTGAAACTGTTACCGACCATGTTTCCATGCTCTTCCAATATTCAACCCTGGCCTGACCATTCATGGCTCGTGCTATCGGCAATGATTACCTCAATACCGGACTGCTCACAAAGGTTAATTGCCTCTATGTATCGTTCCGGCGTAAATGGCGGTGTGAGGTGCAGCACCTGAAAGTTCCCCAGGTGTGAATAGAGTTCGGAACTCCTGTTCTCGGTATCTATGACCGCGATTTTGGTCCAGTCACCGACCAGTCCAAATGCTATTAATAACGCGGACATGGTCTTGCCCGAACCGCTTGGACCCTGGAGGCCAAGCCGGATTTTTGCATTTCTGCGCTGTGCTGTTTGTAATTGCATGATTTGATTATTAATGGTGAGAGATATGCACCAGCGTTGTTCGAACTCGTGCGTGAGCTGACAAAGTCACTGATACGTGGTAAAAAACTCAATAAAAAAAGGGCCGAAGCCCTTCCCTTAAAATGCCAATGCTTTCTTCTTGCCCTTGATAACTTTGTCATCAGGGATGACGTTCTCTTCGAATACGGACGCCTGCACATTTGTTACTACCTTTCTGCCTTTCCGCATTTCAATGGTAATTGAATAGCTGGTGTTCGCTTGCATACCAACATAAAAGGTATCAGGGATGACCAGATTTTTAGCGCCGGGCCTTGTTGATAGCTCAAAGGTTTCCTTTCCTTTGCCATCGGCCAAAGTCATTGTGCCCGCTACGATGGGTAATGCCCAATCGCCCGAACTTGTACCTTTAACATTCAGGATACCAAAGGCACCCTTTTCTGCTGTTAAAAATTCATGGATACCTTCAGGAATTGTTAATCCGCCCGATAAGCTTTTTGCTCCATTTTTCACGGCCTCGGCTAATTTGGCCGATTGTTCGCCGTTGTTTACGGCTGTAATAGAAGTTGTCATAATTAATAAATTTTTGATTAGAAATTAATAAATGAATTGTTTGATTTGCGTTACTCTCCCGGCATGGCGGGGGGCTTGCGACGCAAACACCGGAGGTGGCTGTGATGAATGGGGTGGTGCTGGCATACGGACATACAGTCCGAACTTGTTTAGCGAGGCACCGGGGGGGGCTTTGCAAATACCTGCGCATCGGGATTTTGTATATACCTACCTATACATAATGAAATAGAGACACACACCTGCATCAAAAAAAGAATAGCAGTCAACTATTTTTTTTCAACTGTATCGAGGATAGCTCGACGTAGTGAAACATAAACAT
>NZ_CAIWNH010000226.1 GCF_903913935.1 uncultured Mucilaginibacter sp. | reverse complement strand
TATCCTGCGCATTGTAGGTGGCTCAGACCTGGAATCACAGGTGGTCGAAGCCTACGATTATGTAAGAGAGATGCGCCGGCTTTATAATATTACGCATGGAGCTAAAGGCGCATTTGTTGTGAGTACGAATTCCTCTTTTGGATTGAATGGCGGTCCGGGAGGAGCAAGACATGTAAACTATCCAATCTGGTGTGCTATGTACGACAGCATGGGTGCTGTAGGTATACTAAGCGCCGCCGCTACTGCAAACACGGCCTGGAACATTGATGTGAATGACGATATACCAACCGGTTGCCCAAGTAAATTTTTAATAACTGTTACCAACACCACAAACCACGATTTATTGAATGCACAGGCTGCATGGGGTGACACTACTATTGATTTAGGAGCACCGGGCAGCGGCATTTACTCTTGTGAACAAAATAACAGCTACGGTATTATGTCGGGCACCTCTATGTCTTCGCCACATGTGGCTGGTGCAGTTGCATCAATGTATGCTGCGGCCTGCAATAAATTATTAACTGATAATAAAACATCTCCCGATTCAATTGCTTTGTTGATAAAGCAGTTTTTATTAAGCGGTACTACTCATCTTTCTTCATTGTATAATTTAACGGTAACCGGTGGCAGGCTCAATCTTTTTAACGCCATTAAAAATCTTGATGAATATAATTGCGGTGCATGCAATTTTACAACCTCGCTAACCACTACGCAACCCGCCTGCAGCAATACCTGCAACGGTTCTATTCAATTAAACCTGCAGGGCGCAGGTACCTTTAGTTATACCTGGAGCACCGGCACTACCGGGCTTCCTGCTATTACCAATTTATGCCCGGGCACGTATAGTGTAACTATAACCAATTTGTCAACTAATTGCAGCGAAGTTCAAAACGCGTATCTGTATAAGCCCGATAGTATTGTGGTATCTTCTATCAACACAATTCCGGCGCAGGCAGGCGATTCAGGCAATATTATAGTTACGGCCCATGCCGGTAACTACCCGCTTCAATATTCGCTCGATGGAATTCACTACCAGCAGGCGTCAACATTAATTATCAGTAATAACGGAAACTATAATGTGTTTATTAAAAACGGTGTTGGCTGCGTGGTGGAACAAAATATTATCGTTTCAGGTACTGAAGATATTTCCAATTCTCTCAGCTGGGCTGTTTTTCCTAACCCGGCAAACCAGGAATTGAATATTTCATTTAATCTGTCACATGATGCCAATGTTTCTTTAATCATTACCACTATTTTGGGACAGAAAATTTTTACCAATGCTCAAACTATTGTAGCGGGCATACACACTATTTCGCAGGACTTATCGTCACTTTCTCCGGGTACATATTTTATAACCCTTGCTAATGCTAATTTCGGCGCTACAAAAAAATTTGTGGTAACTCGTTAGCCTGCACATTTAAAAAAATCTTTGCTCTTTGCTTCTTTAGGGGGAAGAAACACTCACAACACTTCTAAGTTTTTTAATTTGCGGCATGCAAAAAAGATGGGTAGTAAAGTCGGCGGATGAGAACAAGGTGAAGACTTTGCAGGAGGCACTTAAAATACACCCCATTATTTGCAAATTACTGGTGCAGCGTGGCATTGAAACTTTTGAACAGGCCAAAGCATTTTTTCGCCCTTCGTTAGACGATCTGCATGATCCCTTTTTGATGAACGGGATGGATAACGCCGTAAACCGTATAGCCACGGCCATTGCCAATAATGAAAAGATACTGATTTACGGCGATTATGATGTGGACGGAACAACTGCAGTGGCAACGGTATACTCGTTCTTTAAAGAGTTTTATCCAAACCTTGATTACTACATACCTAACCGCTATACAGAAG
>NZ_CAIWNH010000225.1 GCF_903913935.1 uncultured Mucilaginibacter sp. | reverse complement strand
TCATCCATCATACCGTGGATCGACATGGTATTCAACTTTTTTTTCCTGATAAAATCGATACAGTTATTGGTAGCTACCCTGAATAACCAGGTACTGAAAGCGTAGTCGGGTTGGTATTTGTCGAGTTTTTCGAAGGCCTTGGCAAAGGTTTCAACGGTAAGGTCCATCGCATCTTCCTTGTTGTTCACCATCTTCAGCACCATAAAATAAATTGAATCTTTGTAACGGTGCATCAGGTCGGCATAAGCTTTCTGATCGCCCTGGCGCGCTCTTACAACAAGGTGAAAATCGTTCTTAGCGTTCTCTGTAAAATTCGAATTTATTTCCATTTAGTGGTTTTTATAAAAGTGCCGATAAGGCCAAAAGTGTTTAAGTAAAGGTAATAAATCAAATCTAAAAATGGCAAATACCATATTAAATCCCTGCCACTTAAACGCTTAAATAGTTTGTTGTAAACAATAACCTGAAAAATCATTCTAAACATAAACAAACCTGCGGCTAACAAGGGCTCAAAGTTGAAAACTAAGCATAATGTTAATAAAATATAGAACAGGAAACCGCTTAATGCATCCAGGCTCAGCATGCGTTTATGCCTGGCTTTATAAATTTTACCCACGCCAAAATGCCTTTTTTTCTGCCTGAACCAGGCCGACCAGCTTTCCTTTGCATCGGTATATACAAAGGAATCTTCATGGATCTCGATCACCGTATTATCGGGCGTCGAATTTTGGTTTACAAAAAGGTCGTCGTCGCCGGATAGGATGTGCATGTGCGCCGCAAAGCCTTTCGCCCCAAAAAACAAGGTCTTGGTATAGGCCAAATTCCTGCCTATACCCATGTAAGCATCGCCATTAATGGCTGACGAAAGGTAATTAATAGCCGTTTTTACGGTTTCGAAACGGATAAAGGCATTTAAAAAACCTTTAGCTTTAATATAAGGCGAATAACCAAGCACAATTTGCACATCAGGGTTGGTAAAATTAGCTGCCATGCGGGCTATCCAATCTGCCGACGCCGGTGCACAATCCGCATCAGTAAATAAAAGGTGTTCGTTTTTTGCCGCTTTGATGCCCAAAGTAAGGGCAAACTTTTTGCCGGTTTTAAAGCGCACGTGCTCGGTAATGGTAACTACTTTTAAATGAGGGTAGCTTTTTTCAAACTCCTCCAGCACTAGGTCCGATTTATCATACGAGCAATCATTCACCACTACTACTTCAAAATCAGGATAGTTTTGGTTGAATATGGCAGGCAGGTTTTCGCTTAAATTCTTCGCCTCATTACGTGCGCTGATGATCACCGAAACGGGGATGCCCGCAGGCTGCAGTTGCTCTATCGGTTTATATTCGGTTAGCCTGCTCTGGTTATTTACAAGAAAATATAACTGGACAATGAATGCTAACTGGAATAAAATGAATAGTGCTTCTTGAATATACGTTTCCAAACCCCTGGTATTAATAAGGTTGCAAAGTTGTTAATTTTTGTTGGGATTTGGGAAGGTTGCCCTGTTGAAAAGTTGTAATGTTGAAAAGTTGGCGTGGGGAGATGTTGAAAGGTTGGAAAGTTGTAATGTTGGAAAGTTGAAACGCCTGCCAACTGCCTGCTTCCTACTGCCAACTGAAAAAGGGCGTTCCCCAATTGGTAGAAATGAGGTCACGTCGTTCGCTCATACGCCAAAGGCCTTAGGCGCGGCTTGCGCAGGAGGCCCGACGCGGCCGGTATCCGCTGCCACCGCTAACGCAGACGCCGGTATACAAGGTAACATTCTCCGCTGTCAAAACAAGCGCCGTCAGGTGCTGAATATCGGTAGAAAAATCCATCAATAAATGTTTAGCGTGCCATCGGTACGCAATCTCGCCGTGTTCCGTACCTACGGCACGGTATTTCGTTTTTTTATTTTTTTTCTACCAATATTAGACCCCGATGGGGTCGGTCGAGCAAACTCCCCAACGCTCGCTTTAGCGTTGACGATACCCAGGAGCGTACCGCAACAGATGAAGAAAGGCAGCAAGGCATTGATTTGGCGGATAGGTGGATTGGGGGGTGATGTGTCGTAGAATAAATTTAAAATGTAAATATCTTACGGTATATTTGTTTTCTACAAATCCTAATGCCACCAAAAGAGAGCCTTACTTCTGCTAAACATATCATTGAAGTATTACTTGCAGGCAGTAATCTTGTTAAATTTTGCAGCTTCTTGATCTCCATAGTCGCACTGAGTTTCTCTTTAGGATTCTATATTGGAGGACTAAATGAAGTCTATCGTCATAACACGGAAATAAATGCTTTGAACCTTGAACACAATAAGGAGCTTAATGCCGAAATCGACAAAAGAAGAGCTATTCAAGACGATTCGACCAGACGGAATATTAATGAATTAAAGAGAACAGTAATTTATCTGAAACAGAGAATCAATGAAAAAAAATAAATGGTTGCTTGTTTACATTTTAGCTTTAAACTCTTGTTTAGTAGTTATGACTATATTATTTGTTAACTCCCATTTTGCAAATATTGCATTGCAAGACACAATTAATCAGCAAAATAC
>NZ_CAIWNH010000224.1 GCF_903913935.1 uncultured Mucilaginibacter sp. | reverse complement strand
TGATAAAAAAACAAAAGAGGAGCAGCTACAGCAAGTAGAGTCGAAATTACAGGACGCTCTTCAATACTCTGTGGCCAATCGGGAATTGTACGATAACTTAAAAAGCGGTTTAAACCAGGAATCCACTATCAAAAATAAAATAGAACAGACCCACACCCAAATTGAAAATATTTACAAAAAAGAAGCTGTTTATAGAAGCGATATAGACGATTTTATAAAAGATATTGAGCTGAATTTAAGTTTACCAAAGCTGCTTGAATCGATAAAACAAGAAATCAGCCTTATCCTAAAAATCAAATTAGACAATCAGCAACTAGCCAATTCGAATATAACGCCTGAGCAGGTTGAGGCCATCAGCAAGACGATTATCACCTGGTTGACAGATCATAAATTATTAACAAAAGACATCGCGCTCGCGGATTTAGTGGACGCCGTCCTTGCTTCTTCGGATGGTACATCGGCAAATGACGACTACGACTTTTTAGACTTTTCGGAAGTGAAAGCACTGGAAGGCCTTTTAAATAACCGGTCCATTAATATGTTCCCCTCTCTGCATCAGCAGCATGAAGAGTTAAATTTAAGTTTAAGCCAAATTTTTGGATTCGAACTGCAAATTGAGCAAATGAGGGCGCAAATCACAGGGAGGGATTACACCTTATTAAAGGCGTTCGAGGATAATGAAGCAAATATCAGGAACTATGAAATCCAAATCATAGACCTACAAACCGGAATAAAAAATATCGAGAAACGGATCCATCAATATGATATACAAATGAGCCAGGAGCCTGATCCGAAATATGATACATTGGCCAAATTAAAGGGCTTTTTTGAGGATGTCGCCAATCGGCTGCTAAAAGTAAAGAAGCTGCAAATAGAACAAAAAATGAAGGCTGATTTAAACATCAACCTTGCTGCTTACAAGGATGTAATTGAGCGGGTTGAACTATCTGAAAGTTTAAATAATCTTACTTTTAAACTCTACCATAAGGCAGGAAACGAGATCTATTTGAACCAATTAAATACCGCTTCAAAACAAATTGTTGTTCAAGTACTGCTTAAGGCTCTCCACGAGTTTGGCGATTACGACCCGCCTGTTATGATTGATACAGTAATGGGCGTATTGGATGAAACAAGCCGATCTACGGTTTTGGAGAATTATTTCCCTGAATTATCGCACCAAACAATTCTGTTAAGTTCAGACAGCGAAATTCGGCCTGAAAAGGACTACGAAAAAATCGAACCGTTTATTTCAAAAACATTCACATTGGTAAGAAATATACAACAGCAAGAAACGCAAATTATACCAGGATACTTTAATATTCCGAGCATATGAGTATTATCAATTTTCAAAACGCACGGCAGGCTGAGGGCATAGCTGAAGAACTTTCACATATTCGGATGAAGTTGGAACAGCGGATCAATTTAAATAAATATTCGCCACGGCAAAAGCCATTAATCCTTGCGAATAACAAGATAATGCGAATTTGTTTGCTCGCTGGATTATCCTTGTCAGAAAAACGAGATTTGGTTAGCGTCGATCAAGTTCAACTTTCAAAAACAGGAAACAGGATTTTTGATACATTATTTACACTACACAATTTGACGCTGATCTATTCGGCGATGCTTAAATTAAGGTATAAGGATTTACAAGTAGATTGGGAAAACCAGGCGCTCAAAAGCAAAATAATCAACGCGGAAATATTACGCGGCGCTACGTATCTGGCAAACAATAATGCGCTAGAAGACTATCTAGCGACTGCCGGTAATTCTGGTGCCCGTTCAGGTGCTTCTGCCGGCATACCGTTTTTAAATCTAAACATTGGTAATTATGAAGATGATATTCC
>NZ_CAIWNH010000223.1 GCF_903913935.1 uncultured Mucilaginibacter sp. | reverse complement strand
GTTCAAAAAAAAACCAAAGTATAAACTCGTTACACTTTGGCCCTTTATTTTGGGGTAAATTACCCCGGCTGCTACATAAAAAATGAGTATATTAATTTTGCTTGTGAATTTCAACCCTCCGATTTAAAGCCCTGCCTGATTCAGTGCTGTTATCAGCAACGGGATTGGCGGTTCCATACCCGGCAGCTGTTAAATTTGCCGCACTTATTCCTGAATTAACCAGGTACTCCTTTACTGCATTTGCCCTGTCGCCTGATAATGTTTTATTATACTCTTCAGTGCCTTCGACAGAAGCATACCCGCTTAAAGTAAACCTTGCAGTTGGATTCATTTTCATTGTTGCCGCTGCTTTATCCAACACTGGGTAGGAAGCTGTTTTTAATATTGCAGAATTAAAATCGAACTGGATATTACCGAAATTATAATCGGGCTTTTCACTTTCCACCGGGGCAACGGGTTTGGTTTCGGTTTGCGGCTGCTGTTTTGGCTGTTCAACCGGCGGAGCAGCTGCAGGGGCTGTGGTTTCAACCGGCTGCAATGTTTTTTTGGGGATCGGCTTTTTGGCTTTGCATGCCTGTAACGAAATTAGTGCGCATAAAATAATTATTGGAACATAACTTGACCGGATAAATTTCATAATAAGTTTTTCTAATTTTTGGTGAATTATTAAACTTTTATAGCCGCTCGCTACACAACGTGCTACAGAACTAAATTACACATTAAACGAACAAATTGGTAATAATGGTACAAATACAAAAGGGAAATTTTCAAAAATGGCGCCTGCCGGCTATTAAAAACCTGATAAATTGATGTTAAAAAGCGCCGGGCGAAGATCGTTTTTCAGCCCAAAATAAAAAATGCGAGAAACAATTCTATGCTGCTAACAAGGCAAATCAACGGGCAGGAAAGAATTTATCGGGGGCATATTCAGCGGCAGGCTAGTGCAAATGCAAAACCCTGCCGCCGAAATACGGAGTGACGATGTTAGCTGTATTATCAGGAAAACCAGCAACATCGCCGGCATTGAAATGCTATTTTTTTGCAGGTTTTGTTGAAGTTTTAACGGCCACAGCTTTTTCACCGGCCGGCTTTATTTCAACTGGCTTTGCAGCGGCCGGTGTTTCAACTTTTTCGGGTGCGGCAGATGGCTTACTTTTTGTTTTTGCCTTTGGGGCCTTTACATCAGGTTTAGCATCTTTCAACACTTCAAGCGATAAAACCTCTTTTTTAAATTCTATTTCTTTGGAAAGTTTTTTCGCCAGCTTTTTTGCGGCTTTTTCTATGGCTTTTGCAAAAGATTCTGATTCCTGTTTGAGCTTGGATGCAGCTGATTTAAGGGCTTTCAGCACGCTTTGTTCGATATCGGCAGCAGCGGCTTTCCTGGCGGTTTTCACCACGGATTTATGATCATTATTTTTCATATTGTTATCGGGATTGTTGCGAAGTTACATTAACATAATATCAAATTCATATTATCATTATGTTAACTGTCCTGATTCTGTTAACATTAGGTTTTGTTTTTTGTTACAGCAATAAAAAAAATACTTTTGCCCACTTGATCCGGGGAAGCAATATCCCTGGTTAATCAGCGCCCGCCGGCGTATAGCAGCGATAATATCATGGCCACCAATGCAGGCGTTGCCTGTATAAAAAAAATCCTCCTGCTTACTGTTATTGCTCCGTAAATGCCTGCGATCGCCACACATGTCAGGAAGAACAGGCTTACATTTTGCTGCCAATCAGGGTTTTTGATCAGCAGGCTCCATATCAGACCCGCTGCCAGGAATCCATTATACAAACCCTGGTTACCAGCCATTGTTTTAGTTGAAGCAAACTGATCAGCCGGGATAGTTTTAAAAACTTTTGGCCCGCGGGTTGTCCAGGCAAACATTTCGAGGTATAAAAAATAAGTATGCAGGACGGCGACCAGGGCTATTAGGGATTTGATCAGGATTTCCATGATTGAAAGGTTAAGCCCTAAAATTAAGAAATTTATAGACGATAAAGCCTATGACAAACAAAATCCCTGCCGGTGATTTTTGCAAATGCTACGGGCAGGGATTGAATATCTAAAAAGGCTGTAAACGTTTTTTGTTGCAATGCCTCATTAGGGCAAAAAGAAATGAAACCCTGCAGAAAGGCCTATTCCGTTTTCAGGCAAAGTTGTTTTCACACTACCCGAGTTAGCGTTACCATTCTCAGGCTGGTTGTTAAAATTGGTGGTGTATTTCTCATAATTATACAGATAGCCAACTGCAACATCCAAGCCTACATTTTTTCCAATAAAATGGGTTATACCCAAGCTGGCGTTGGCTTTGAACAAAAACATATTGTTATCATTTGAAGTATTAACATAGTTATTGCCCGGAGAAACGTGCGATATATTTGTACTACCGCTACCTGAACCTACCGTAGCTAGTCCCTGTACATAAAATAAGGTTTTTGATGGGGCGGTATTGAAAAAGTAATATCTTAAAAAGGGGCCGATGGAATAGGTTGAACTATTAGAAGTGGCCACAGAGCTGGTACCTTCAGGTGCGGTGCTGGTTATATTATCCTTAAGGTGACTATAGTTTACATCAAGCGAGCCACCAAAAACCAAATGGTCCGTAACAAATACACCCAGCGACGGGCTTATGCCAAGATCAAATTTTTTGTTGTTTGTTTTTTGTACACTCCCGTTAGAATAATCAAATGTAACGGTACCCGAGTTATAGGAAGTTGCGCCGATATCCGAACCGACAAATAAATTCCCCTTGGCTACTTGTGCTTTAACGGTGGTTAAGCCCGATATACACACTACTGCTGCTAATAATATCTTTTTCATAAAATTGTTTTTTTAAATACAGGTTAAACTAATTCATAAAAAAAG
Source organism: uncultured Mucilaginibacter sp. (assembly GCF_903913935.1). GTDB lineage: Bacteria > Bacteroidota > Bacteroidia > Sphingobacteriales > Sphingobacteriaceae > Mucilaginibacter. Next base: position 14,234 of record NZ_CAIWNH010000223.1, on the reverse strand, counting down.
AAACAGTTTTTTTAACTAAAAGTTTTTTTTATTATTACATTGCTTATTTTATTAACCTTAAAGGATTGTTATTTGGTGAAGTCCTTTAGCCAGGCTAAGCTGGCAACTAGTAAAATCAACAGGTATATTGAATGCCGCAAGTGCATTGCGAAAAAATAACGGGCTATAACGAGGCAAATAACTTCCGTCATATACTCACGGGTAAAACGTCAATAATTTTGCCGCTTATTTTTTATAATAACAAGGGTATTTGAACCACCGCACCAGATATTATTCAGCTGCCGATCGGGAAATAACAAAAAGTAAAAAAGTTTAGGGATATCCTTAAATATATCCTTCCCTCAAAACAACTGTTCCACCCTCTTTTCGGGGTAATTTACTTTTTCGCTTTTCCGTACGCCATTCACAATGATGTGTACAATGTTGATCTGGTCCTCAAAAAGGTTGTACAGCAGGCTGGCATCCACATCAACCTTTTTTACCTGCGGCAGTTTATCTGATTCAAGGTAAATATCCGTTGCCTCGCGGTTGATCTCGAAACCGAGGTAGCTTAATCTAACCGGCGCATTATCAGCGCTGAGCTTTAGGTTTGTAGCTATATATTCTTTGATGAGCGCATCCATGGCAGTATGCATTTCAGCTTTGTTCAGGTCGGTTTTGGCATGGTATTGTTTAACAAGGGCAGCTTCAAAATCATCGGTAAAAACCGTGCAAATCACTTCGAACTTATTGTCCTTTGCATTGTATTCAATATTACTGGTGCTTACATGGATGGGGTGCAGCATTTTAGACGCTGGTTTTAACGGCAGCATTTGCCCAAGCAGTATGTAACAATATAATAGCGGTTTAAAAATAAAGGCCCCCATAGTGTGTTGAAATTTTAATAATTAAAAAAACGCCCTAAATTAGTGCTTTAATCGCTGAGTTCGCAATGTCCGATTTTGGTTTTTATTTTAAAATGGGCTGGGAACATATCATCAGCAAAGATGCGCTTGACCACCAGCTATTTATCCTGGTGCTGGCCTGCGTATTTAGCATCGGCGATATCAAAAGAGTATTGGTATTGGTTACGGCCTTTACCATCGGTCATTCGCTCACGCTGGCATTAAGTGTTAATGATATCATCCGGTTTCCGGGCAAATGGACTGAATTTTTGATCCCCTGCACCATTTTTACGACGGCGCTGGTGAATATTTTCAGGGTCGACGCAAAATACAAACACGAACGGATAAATTATTATCTTGCCTTGTGTTTCGGGCTCGTCCATGGCATGGGCTTCGCTAACGCTATCCGGATCATGCTGGCAACGGACCAAACCATAGGCTGGGGGCTTTTTGGTTTTAATGTCGGGCTGGAAGCCGGGCAAATATTCTGTGTGGCCATCATTTTGATCATCAGTATTTTGTTCTTAAATATTTTAAAAATAAAAAGAAGGGATTGGGTGTTATTCCTATCGGCGGGCGTATTCGCGCTTTCGGTGAAGATGGCGCTGGAGCGGCTGCCGTGGTGAATCGCCTCACCCCATCCCTCTCCAAAGGAGAGGGGGCTTATAGGATTAAATTACCCGCTGGCATTCAAAGTCCTCTCCTTTGGAGAGGATTTAGGTGAGGAGAACAAAGTGCTTGACAAAAAAATACCTTTCGTACTTTCCGGACTTTCGAACTAAAAAATAAACTGACCTCTAAATAATTAAAAACTAAAATGAAAAAAGTATTTACTTCATTATGTTTCACGCTCACTTTTGCAGGCTTTGTAAAAGCCCAGGATATCCAGAACAATCCGGGCAGCAACCACGGCAACAAGTTTGAGCAACTTGGAACAATTTTACCAACGCCAAACGAGCAGCGTACCGCGAGCGGCGCGCCGGGCGGCAAATACTGGCAACAGCGCGCAGATTACAACATCAAATGCGAACTGGACGAAAAAAACACCACGCTTACCGGTCGAGAGACGGTTACTTATTACAACAATTCACCAGACCCGCTGGATTATGTATGGCTGCAACTGGACGAAAACGAGCACAATAACTTGCTGAATGCTAACTACCAAAGCAGTACTACTTTGCCAAAAGCGGCCAGTACAGCAGCACTTGAAAGAGGCGTGGTCGCCAACGAAGACAATGGCTATGGCGATATCATTGCCAGTATTACCGATGCATTGGGCAAACCATTGCCGTATACCATCAACAAAACCATGCTGCGGATTGATTTGCCGGCACCCCTAAAACCAGGACAACAATTCGTTTTCAATGTAAAATGGACTTATAAAATATCCGACAGGCTTACGTTTGGCGGTCGCGGCGGGTACGAATATTTTCCTGCGGACGGCAATTATTTGTTCACCATGACACAATGGTATCCGCGCCTTTGCGTTTACAGCGATTTCCAGGGCTGGCAAAATCACCAGTTTGCAGGCAGAGGCGAATTTGCCTTAACCTTCGGCGACTTTAAAGTACAGATCACCGTTCCGGCCGACCACGTGGTTGGAGGCACCGGTGAATGTATCAATTATGCAGCGGTTTTATCACCAGCACAGCTGGCGCGTTATAACCAGGCCAAATCAGCAACGGCACCGATACAGATCGTAACGCTGGACGAAGCTAAAAACCGCGAAACCAACCCAAGCTCAGCCAAAAAAACATGGGTTTTTCAAGCAACTAATGTGCGTGATTTTGCGTGGACATCTTCCCGTAAATTTATTTGGGATGGCATGAACCAGCCTGTTGATGATAAAAATGTAATGTGCATGAGCTATTACGGCAAAGAAGCTTATGGCTTGTACAGTAAGTACTCCACCAAGCTGGTGGCGCATACCATCAAATCGTATTCAAGCTTTACCTTCCCTTACCCTTACCCGGTGGCTCAAAGTGTTGAAGCGTCGAACGGGATGGAATACCCGATGATCTGTTTTAATTATGGTCGTACCCAACCTGACGGCAGCTATAGCGAAGGCACCAAGAACGGCATGATCGGCGTAATTATTCATGAAGTAGGGCATAACTTTTTCCCGATGATCGTGAACAGCGATGAAAGACAATGGTCGTGGATGGATGAGGGCCTGAATTCCTTTGTTGAATATTTGACCGAAGAACTATGGGACAATAAATTCCCGAGCAAAAAAGGTGCGGCTTATACCCAGGTAGATTATATGAAGCTGCCCAAAAATGAACTGGAGCCGATCATGACCAATTCCGAGAATATTGTTCGTTTCGGTCCGAATGCTTATACCAAACCGGCAACCGGGCTGAATATCCTTCGCGAAACGATTATGGGCCGCAAACTATTCGATTTTGCATTTAAAGAATATGCACGTCGCTGGGAATTTAAACATCCAACACCTGCTGACTTCTTCAGGACAATGGGAGACGCCAGTGGCGAAAACCTCGACTGGTTCTGGAGAGGCTGGTTTTATGGGATCGATCCGGTTGATATTTCATTGGATTCTGTAAAAGTTGCCCGGGCCGACCTCGATGGCAACCTTCCTGCACAATTTGGCCAGGCTCGTGGTCCGGGTAAAGTTGCCCCGCCAAGTGTAAACAGCTATGAAGATATTTCGAAAATCAGGAACCGTGAAGATAAATCCATCCAGTTTTATGTAGATAAAGATACCACAGTACGCGACTTTTACTGGAGATACGACCGGGGCATGGCTACAGTAGACAGCACAAAATTCCGCGACTTAACCAAGGCCAGCACTGCCCCCGACAGCGCACCGGAACCCTTTACCGAGGCCGAAAAGGCCAAATATGCCAACAAATATTTTTATGAACTGAATTTCAGCAATAAAGGCGGGCTGGTTATGCCGATCATCGTTCAGTTTACTTATTCCGACGGTAGCAAGGAGGTCGACCGCATCCCGGCGCAAATATGGCGCCTGAATGAAAAGCATGTTTCCAAATTTTATGTTAAAGATAAGGAAGTAGCCTCCATTCAAGTTGACCCCTACAGGGAAACCTGCGATATTGACGAAAGCAATAATTACTGGGGTAAATTGCCTGAACCCTCAAAATTCCAGGTATTTAAACAAAAAGCTGCAGCAGGTGGCCGCGGGCAATCTGTTGGGGTAAACCCGATGCAGGTAGGCAGCGGTAAATAATGCCTGGACCCGGATAGAGCCGATTAATCAGATTTACGCGATAACTATCTAAACTCCCGAAGTTTTAAAAACTTCGGGAGTTTTTTATATATGAGGTCTTATAGTCCCTTGGTTTTCCAGTACATATAGGCTATGCCGCCGATAACGATAAAGGCAAGCACAATAAGGCCTGCTTTGCCCTTGCGTTTATCCTGGCGCATCAGCCATACTAAAAATACAACAAGCGGTATTACAAAAACGGCGTAAAAGATAAGTGATGGTATGTTCATTTGCCCCCTAACCCCCTAAAGGGGGAATTAATAGTGTTTATTATTGTACAATTTCCATTTTTAAAGAAATTGTATTATTTACATAGTAGTAATTTTCTCTTTCAATTAATTTAGCCGCCAAAGTTCCCCCTTTAGGGGGTCAGGGGGCAAACGGATATCGCGCCAGCGGCGCAACACCCTGCCCTACAAATTCGCCTTTTAAAAATTTATAATAACCTGCTATGGCGATCATCGCGGCATTATCGGTACAGTATTCCATTTTAGGGATAAAACAGCGCCAGTCATTTTTTTCGCACAACGCCTGCAGGCCCTGCCTTAAACCGGTATTGGCAGATACCCCACCCGCCAGCGCAAGATCTTTAATGCCATATTCTTTGGCGGCTTTGGCCAGTTTGTTCAGCAAAATAGTGGCTATGCGCTTTTCAACCGAGGCGCAAATATCGTTTAAATTTTTTTGAATAAAGTCCGGATCTGCGGCCACGTGGTCACGGATAAAATACAGGATAGACGTTTTGAGGCCGCTGAAGCTAAAATTAAGCCCCGGAATCTGCGGCTCGGGGAATTTGTAGGCGTCAGCATTGCCCAGTCGCGCATATTTATCGATTAACGGGCCGCCGGGATAAGGCAAACCCAAAATTTTACTGGTTTTATCCATGGCCTCGCCGGCAGCATCGTCCAATGTCTGGCCGATCACTTCCATATCAAAATAATCTTTCACCAAAACAATTTGCGTATGCCCGCCCGACACCGTTAAACATAAAAACGGGAATGCGGGTTTATTATCCCCAATAAAATGCGCCAGCACATGGGCCTGCATGTGGTTAATATCAATGAGCGGGATGTTTTTGGCAAGCGCAAAGGCCTTTGCAAAGGATACGCCCACCAGTAATGAGCCTAAAAGACCCGGGCCGCGGGTAAATGCTACCGCATCAATATCATTTTTGTTTACTTTTGCGTTAATTAATGCCTGCTGTACGGCAGGGACAATATTTTGTTGATGAACCCTCGAGGCAAGCTCGGGGACAACACCACCATAAGCTTCGTGTATGGTTTGATTTGCAATTACATTGCTTAATATTGCACCATCAACACAAACGGAGGCTGATGTTTCATCACATGAAGATTCGATCCCGAGTATAGTTGCCAAGTATGTATTATTTAATTATTGAATTAGCGAATTAGTGAGTTAGCGAATTTTTATGATATTACTTAGTGAAATCATTAAACTATATCCCTTTAATAATGTTAAACGATAAAAAACTATTAATTCGGCAACGGAGTCTTTCAATTAGCAAGAAAAATTAAACCACTAATTCAATCACTCACTAAATCACTAATTATTAAACCGCAAAGTTATTAAAAAACTACTCAAAATAGCGTTAAGTATTGTATTGGTTGTCCTGCTGGTGCTGAGTATCGTGTTGCTGCTTTTCCAATACAAACCTGTGCAAACCTGGGCGGCAAAAAAGGCTGCAGCTTATTTGTCTGAAAAACTTCAAACCAAAGTAGGTATCGCCGGCCTTTATTTTCAGCCATTTAGCTCGGTGGTTATCGATAGCCTGTATGTGCTGGATAAAGAAAAAGACACGTTGGTAAGTACCCCTAAACTAACGGTGGAGCTAAATGCATTAACGCTTTTTGGCAAAAAGAAACATGTTATTGATTTTAAGCTGATCCGGTTGGATAATGGTTCAGTTTACCTTAAAAAACAAAAAGACAGTACCTCAAACCTTAAATTCATCCTTGATTTTTTTGCTTCAAAGGATACCACTAAAACCAAAACCAAATCGGCCCCAACACAGCTTGTATTTGAGAAAACCGTGATTCATAATCTCCATTTCCGTTATAAAAACAAACTGGTGGACACCTTTATGAAACAGGTAAATTTTGATGACATAGATGTAAAGAACTTTAGCGCCACCATCAAAAATATGGACATTGTGCACCACCTGTTTAAAGCCAATGTAACTAATCTGACACTGCGCGAAAAAAGCGGTTTCTACCTTAAAAGGTTTGATGCCAACGCTACGATTGATACCAACCAGATCCTTGCTCAAAACCTGTTTGTGTTAACAAACCGTTCATCAATAAAAAATTATTTCAGGATGAAATTCAAGTCGTTTGACGACTTCCAGGATATTGAGGACAAAGTTTTTATGGATGGGAATTTTCACTCATCGCAGGTATCTTCAAGCGATATTTCTTACTTTACCAACGGGCTTGACCATGTTTGGTTTGACCTTGGCCTGGATGGCCGCATAAAAGGCCTGGTGAATAACCTAAAGGCCAAAAACCTGCTGATCACGGGCGGTAAAGCAACCTATATTAAAGGTGACTTTAATTTACGCGGCCTGCCGCGTTGGGAAAACACCTTCCTCGATCTGAATTTTGAGCAGATAGCGACCAACAAAGCCGATATGGATTACCTGTACAGCAATTTTACAGGCACACACAACCGGCATGCACCTGCAATAATAGCCAAATTCGGCATCATAAATTTTAACGGCAGATTCACCGGCTTCCAGAACGATTTTGTGGCATTCGGCACTTTTAAAACCAAGCTGGGCCGTTTCGATCCGGATATCAATTTAAAGATCAATAAAGCAGGCGTCCCATCCTATAGTGGTAAGCTTAACACCTATGCCTTTGACTTTGGCAGCTTTTTAGGCCAGGCTGACCTTGGCCGTGCCACATTAACTGCCAACGTGAAAGGCAGCGGAGACGCATTAAAAAATCTGAACGCAACCCTGAACGCAAGCGCGAGCTCGATTGACTTTAAAGGCTATGCTTATCAAAACGTAACTGTAAAAGGCTCTTTCATTAAAAAAACAGCGAGCGCCAATATCAATATTGATGACAACAACATAAAGCTTGATTTAAACGGCATTATAAACTTAAACCCGGCCCTGCCAGAATATAAAATTGACGCCAGTATCAATAACGCGCATTTGCACGATTTAAAATTGATGGACGACACCGTTACGCTGACAACAACCCTCACCACTGATTTTGCAGGGAATGACCTCACTAACCTTACCGGCAATATATCCCTCAAGAACACCAGGCTTATCGACCCACGAAACAATGTGTCTATTGATTCGGTGATCCTCTCTTCAACCGGAACGGGCAACAACAGGATGATCGCACTGCGTTCGGATGTAACAGACGGTTATATTAAAGGAAAATTTGACCTGGCAACACTACCCTCTTATTTTAAAACGATCATAAAAAAATATATTCCATCGCTCAAAACGGATATTACACCACCCAAACCACAAGATTTTGCATTTAACCTGACGCTTAAAAACCCCGACCCGCTGATTGCAATTTTTAAACCAGAGCTAAAAATACCCGACCAGGGCACGTTTATAGGACAATTTAATTCAGCAGATAAAACGGCCAACCTGAACGTATATGTTAAAACCATCCAGTTGGGTAAAACTGTTTTTCACGATTTTATAATTGATGAGAGCACGGGAAGTAATTCGCTGGCGCTTAACGTCTCCTTAAACAGGATCAATTTTACCGACAGTTTATTTATTAAAAACATTACCCTCATCAATGTAGTAAAAAACGACAGCTTAAACTTCAACGTTAAACTGTCGGATCAAAACGCGGTTAACTCGCTGGATTTATACGGCCTTGTTAATTTTGGCCGGGATACCACGGCAAAGCTCCAGTTATTACCGTCGGATGTAATTTTAGAGCACCGGGACTGGCGGCTCCAGGAAAAAGTAAGGGTAAGGTTGCTCGATGGCAAAACCCAGGTTTCGGGCTTTGAGCTATCAAACGGGCCGCAAAAGGTTAGGATAGACGGGTTTATTTCGGATAACCCGGCAGATCAGCTCAAGTTAACCTTCGAGAAATTTAATATGGCTACCCTTAACCAGTTGACCAAGGCTGCCGGCATTAAATTAAAAGGCACATTAAGCGGCGATGTTAAATTCACATCCATCATGAAGTCGCCTGGGATTGATGCCTTGCTGGGAATTGACTCGCTTACGATGAACAAGACATTGGTTGGAAATGTAAAGATTGAATCGAACCTTGGGAATGACCGAAAACAAGCCAATATCAAACTAAATATCCATAACCACGGGCTGGAGACCATGAATATTGCAGGGGTTTATTTACTGGGGCATCATACGGATGATAGCATGGATTTTAACGTAATAATGAACCAGACGGAGGCGATCATATTTGAACCTTTTATAAAAGACCTGGTTTCGAACATTAAAGGAACCGTTACCACCAACCTTAAGTTAACAGGGCCGCCATCAAAGCCGCAGTTAAACGGCAATATTATTTTAGCCAATACAGGCGTTACGGTTAACTATTTAAAAACTCCCTATACCATAACCGATACCCTGGATGTAGCGAACAGTGTGATCAACATCAACCATATGACAATAAGGGATAATAAAAAAGGTGTAGGTATTGTAACTGGCAAGGTAGACCTTAACGATTTGGCCAACCCGGATATTGAAGCGGTGGTAACTGCCAAAAACCTGATGGCGCTGAATACTACCTTTAGGGATAACCATGTGTATTATGGTACAGCTTACGGCAGCGGCAAGTTTAGTTTTAGCGGCCCGGTTGATAACATGAAAATTGATATTACCGCGAAAACCGAAGCCGGAACGGTATTTAACATCCCGCTGAATACGTCGTCAACCGTAAGTGATTATGACTTTATAAAATTTGTAAGCCATAATGACACCACCAAACAACAAGGCACCCAACCACGCGCCTTCAATGGCGTTACACTGAATTTTGACCTTACCGTGGATGAAAAGACTACAGTTAAGATCAGCACCGATTATGGCGTACTGGAAGGTAACGGGCAGGCGAAAGACCTGAAACTTAATATAAATAGTTTGGGCGATTTTGAAATGTTTGGCGACTTTTTGATCAGCACAGGGAAATTTGAGTTTACCGCAAAAGATTTTATCAGTAAAAACTTTACCGTGAACCAGGGGGGCACTATCCGCTGGACAGGAAACCCATCCAACGCTACCATTAACCTTAATGCCATTTATGAAGTGCGGACGGATATTTCCCCTTTATATTCGGCGGCAGGTTCGGCTTCTCCGAAGGGGCAATCACTGGAGCTGGTGCAGGCTGACCTGATATTAACCAAATCATTATTGCAACCTACCATCGATTTTGATTTTAATTTCCCGCTAGACCCCTCTGTTAAGGAAGATTTGAGCACTTATCTTTCAGATGCTAACAATCGCAGCCAGCAAGCATTAAGTATTATTGTACGGCGTCAATTCTCCAACGGCGCTAATAGTAATTTTACTAACCAGGTTTTCGGAACTGCAAGCGAGGCGGTAAGTGAGTTTGCTTTTAATAAGCTAAACAATCTGATATCCCAATCGAATATTAAAAATTTCGATCTCAACATACGGTCGTTTAATGACGCCAGCGCGTCGTTCAGGTTTATGAACAGGCTAACTATTACAGGGAGCTTGTTTAACACAAAAATAAACAGCAACAACAGCACTTATAGTAATACGCTGTTTCAAAACACCAACAGCTTTTTCAATTCAAACTTCAACCAGTTAACCAAGGATTTTGAAGCGCAGTACCTGATCAGGAAAAACGGCGACCTTAGCGCCAGATACTCCTACAGGGTGTTAAACAGCACCTCATTAACAACACTTTACAGCAACCTGACCGAGCAATATGTAAACGGTTTGGGATTGGTTTACCAGCGCGATTTTGATAGTTTCGGCGAATTTCTGAGGTATCTTTTCAGAACGAATCCGAAGAAGATCATTCCTATCGATCAAAACAATACCACGCCAAAACCCACCACCGATGTACCGGTTATTACGCCTCCGAAAGAGCCTGCGGGCCCGCAAGAGGAGGAAGATCAGTGATCGAGCATGATGGTATGCTGCATTTTATCTCTTTTGGTTCTAAGGTAAACCTCATTGTGCGGGTTTGAAGCGATCTCGATCGGTACATTTTCAACAACCTCCAGGCCATATCCAATTAGTCCGGCCCTTTTTTTAGGGTTGTTGGTCATTAACCGCATTTTTGAGATACCGAGGCTGCGTAAGATCTGGGCGCCAACGCCATAGTCGCGCTGGTCCATTTTAAAACCGAGTTCCAAATTTGCTTCAACGGTATCCATTCCGTTTTCCTGCAGATGATATGCCTTAAGCTTATTGATGAGGCCGATACCCCTTCCCTCCTGGTTCATGTAAACAATAACGCCTTTTCCAACTTTGTTTATCATTTCCATGGCGGCATGTAACTGGGGTCCGCAGTCGCAGCGGCATGATCCGAAGATATCGCCGGTTACACATGAGCTGTGCACCCGTACTAAAACAGGCTCATCAGGTTCCCAGCTGCCTTTTACAAGGGCCAGGTGATTATCCCCCGTATCTACCTGGGTATAGGCGATCATATCAAAATCTCCCCATTGGGTAGGCATTTTTACTGATACATCTTTAACTACCAATGATTCAGTAGCGAGGCGATAAGCGATCAGATCTTTTATCGAGATAATTTTAAGGTCAAACTCTTTTGCCATTTCAAGCAGGTCAGGCAAACGTGCCATCTCCCCATCTTCTTTCATAATCTCGCAGATTACGCCCGCGGGTTCAAACCCGGCAATTACTGAAAGATCAATAGCAGCTTCGGTATGGCCCGAGCGGCGCAATACGCCGCCGTCTTTAGCAATCAGCGGGAAAATATGCCCGGGCCTGCCCAGGTCCTCGGGTTTGGTGGCCGGATCAATTAGCGCAAGCGTTGTTCTCGACCTGTCAGATGCTGAAATCCCGGTAGTGCAACCCGCTAGTAAATCTACCGAAACGGTGAAATTTGTTTCGTGCGAGGTGGTGTTATGGCTAACCATAGGTTCAAGGTTAAGTTCTGCAGCGCGTTTTACTGTAATAGGCGCGCAAACCAATCCACGGCCGTATTTAACCATAAAATTAATGGTTTCGGGGGTTGCATTTCGTGCGGCAGTTAAAAAATCACCTTCGTTCTCACGATCTTCATCATCAACGACTATAATCATTTTGCCATTCCTGATTGCTTCAATGGCTTCCTGTATGGTATTTAGCATTATTGTTTTTTTAGAGATAAGTTGTTGAAAAGTTGTAACGTTGCGAAGTTGAAATGTTGGTTTACCCTAATATTTTCATTGTCACTTTCAACTTAAAACCTGATCATCTTTCTTACAGGTACAAATTTACGAGATATTAAGATCATTCGGGTCGGCGCTTTGTAAATATGTACGTCGGGTTTTAACTATTGGTTGCCAACGTAATCCAGCTCAATCAGCTTTAACAATCTTCTTCCGTTTAAATAATTTATTAAAAAACCGTTTGTACAGTTCCATATCAAATATTACAGAGTCAGTCGCTGCTTTATAGGAAAGGAATAATCCAATAGGGGTTATGATCACAATGGCGATCCATGAACCGATAATCGGAGAAAGATCCCCGTCTTTAACATATTTTTCGCCTATGGTACTGATGATATAATAAAACAGGAAGAATATAACGGATACCACCACCGGCAGGCCCAGACCACCCTTCCTGATTATTGCGCCCAACGGGGCACCTATCAAAAACAATGCGATACAGGCGGCAGAGAGTGTGAATTTTTTCTGGTATTCCAGCCGGGCCTTTTGTTCGTTTTGTTGAAGATCCTTTAGGTGTTGCGCCCTGTTTTTTAACAGGTCCTGAATGGAGCGGGCCTCGCTTGCCGCGTTTGCCAGCTGGCTCATCTGCTGGTGTACGTCGGCCTTTGAAAATTCATTACCATCCGATGGTAGAATTTTTATCCGTGGGTTCTTTTTTACGGGTATCGAATAATATTTAAAATAAGCTGTGAGCAGTGTATAATTTACATTAACAGCGCTATCTATTTGCCGGTGCGACAACCTGGCATTATCATTTAGCTGCTTCAAATTCATCATTTGCAACGCCGATTTGAACTCGCTCTCATCGGTATGATGCTTCGCCAACCCGGAAACATCAAACTTTTGCTCAGTGGTTTTAAAACGGTAACGGGTTAACCTTTCGCGGATATTGTATGCCACTTCGCCTGGTGTTTCTGAATACCTTATACCATCTTTCAATTTTAAAACAAGGAACTTCCCATTTGGCGTACGATACATTTTACCTTCACGCGCCATGGTAACATCGGTATTATTCTCGGTTGCGTTTTTTGAATAGATGATCAAATCGTGCAGGGTTTGCCCGTCGGCATCCTTTTTTCCTACCCTGATGGAGTACCCTGTAAAGCTACTGCTAAAAACACCTTCAGGTAAAAAATTCGCTGATTTTTGCTGCCTTACGTCATACAGCAGGTTATAATATTTCAAGTTGGCGATCGGCAGCATATAGTCAGAAAATATAAATGCCGAAACACTTAAGAACATGATGATCACCAGCATGGGGTACATGGCCCGCTTCAGCGAAATACCCGCTGCTTTAATGGCTACCAGTTCGTAGTTCTCGCCGAGGCTGCCGTAGGTCATGATAGACGAAAGCAAGACTGAAAGAGGCAGGGCCATCTGCACATTGGTGGCGGATGCATACATCATCAGTTCAACAATCACATACCATTCAAATCCTTTGCCGATCAGGTCATCAATGTATTTAAATAAAAATAACATCAATAACACAAACATCACGATCAGGAAGGTGACCAAAAAGGGCCTTATGAATGACTTAAGAATTAAAAGGTGTATTTTCTTCATCAGAATGACCTGTTTTGCAGGGCCGGAAACCTACCAGGAGCCGGGCACTCACAATAACGTCCATTTTTACCTGACGGTATAAAATGGAACGAAAATGTTTCAGCGCAAAAATAGGATAATTTTTATATCGGGATGTTGTTTTTTATGTCATGTGCACCAGTGCTCAGTCGACGAAAAATACAACTTTAGACTTGCGACTGCGGACTTAAATTACGCGCCTAACACACTTACCAGGTATTCAAACTGGTTATCCCAGATCAACTTACGCTCGCCAATAGTGTCTTCCGTTGCAAAATCAGTAATGCTAAGAGCCACATCATTGGTTAATTCGTCCTGAATAATTTCCATTTCAAAATAATAGGACGGGTCGTCATCCACCCATCTGAAGCGTACCATTTTGTTTTCTTTCATGGCCAAAAGCTTTGCTTTTTGCTGCTCACCATCCCAGGTAAAAGTATAAATCTGGTCCCTAACACTCACATCATCAGCAAACCACTGTGTTAAACCATTAGGCTCACTCAGGAATCCGTAGAGTATACGCGGAGACGATTTTATTTCATACTCGATATTAAATTTTTTCTTCTCAGACATTGAACGTTTATGCTTGAATACTGGTGTAAGCTGTAAATGTTAACATTTTTTCTAAAGAAAACGAATTTCTGCTATATTTGCAAACCTTTTTGAGAAGGATGGTCCGTTTAAATTATTAATCGGCTCAATATAATCAGAAAGGGTGTTTTAGGAAAAAAAAATATCTGGCCGGGGTAGGCGCAAAGCACAACCCGGATTAACCAAGTCCTAAAATCCAGTGTTTTTAATAATCCGGCGGGGTAGCTCAGATGGTTAGAGCGTAGGATTCATATCCGCCCAAAGGCGGACGGCAGTTCTGGAAAGTAACCTGTTATTAAAAATAACCATAATAAATAAAAAACCCGGCGGGGTAGCTCAGATGGTTAGAGCGTAGGATTCATAACCCTAAGGTCGGCAGTTCGATCCTGCTCCCCGCTACAAGAGGCCGTATCAAAATTCGAATGATGCGGCTTTTTATTTTACAGTAAATAAACCAACTTGCAGTAGCATTTTAATGCTGATTTCGGAGAACGAGCATTGTTGAATGAAAACTATCGAAAAGGGTCTCTTTT
>NZ_CAIWNH010000222.1 GCF_903913935.1 uncultured Mucilaginibacter sp. | reverse complement strand
TTTTATTTTAATACTGTCGGTAACCTTTGCTTTTACGTAGCCTTTGTTTTGAATGAAACGCTCAATTTGGATCCGCGAAAACTCAACCAGGTTACTGTCTAAAATTGCAGGTGGATCACCGATATCACGCTTTCCGTGCATGCTAAAAAGGTAATAAAATTGCAGGTTGAGCCAGTTATTTGGCTGTTGCTCTTTATCCACATAATTGATGGCCGGTACCGCGAATTCTTTTTCGATCCCTTTAATTGTAATTTTACGAACCAGTGCCTGCCCTGGCTGGAGCCTGCGGGTTAAACTACAGCTACAGACCAGAAAGAGCAGAAGAATACTTAATATTGCAAAACGGTTACTACCAGGGCTTGTATATGCTTTCAAAATCTCAAATCAGTTTACTAAGGTCCCTTCAATCAAAAAAAGATCGTTTGGAACACGGTTTGTTTATGGTTGAAGGCTATAAATCAGTTATTGAATTTATAAATTCTCCATACCGGGTGGATGCCGTTTACCATACGGCTTCTTTCGACCCAAAAATGCTGAAATTATCCCGAAATATAAACTTATGTGAAATTTCCGTTACAGATATGGAAAAAATCAGCAGTTTAAAAACCCCACAAGAAATTATCGCAACGGTCAGCATCCCTTCCTGGCCTGTACTCAATAACGCAAAGCTTCAAAAAAAGTTCACAATAGTTTTAGATGGTATACAGGACCCGGGCAATATGGGCACCATTATCCGGACTGCCGATTGGTTTGGTATTGCACAAATCATTTGTTCAGCCGATACCGTTGATGTATATAACCCAAAAGTAGTGCAGGCAAGCATGGGCTCCCTATCCCGCATCAATGTTTATTATGCCGACCTCGCTGCTGTTTTACCCTACCTTGGCCTGCCGGTATTTGGCGCTATGCTGAACGGGGAGAACCTTTATAGAACTAATTTCGGGCAGGAGGGCCTGATCGTTATGGGAAATGAGGGAAATGGGGTACGCCCGGAAATTGCCCGCCTGGTGACGGCAGCGGTAACCATTCCGCGTACAGGGAACGCGGAATCGCTGAACGTTGCCATTGCCACAGCACTTTTTTGTTCTGAAATTAGCAGAAATTCATAGAATAAAGTTGTCGGTCAATAAATAATTGCTATTTTTGCAGCCTTGAAAAACGGTCGGGTGGCCGAGTGGCTAGGCAGAGGTCTGCAAAACCTCCTACAGCGGTTCGAATCCGCTCCCGACCTCGAATATTAAAAACATTAAATTAACAACATCATGGGCGTTACCCGTTTAAAAAGAAAAGACAGAAAAAATAAAACTACTTCAAGGTTAGAAGTACAATTTTTAAAACTGGCCACCAACCTTGAGCTTGGAAGCCGTTCTGCAGAGCCAAAAAATAGCCAGATCGCAAAAAACAATGCTGCTTTATTAAAAGCTGCTGCTGCAAAATAATTACAGCCAATTTTTTGCTTTTAATGATATCTAAATCCTGCTGGTTTTAAACCGGTAGGGTTTTTTTGTGAGGTGATTTTTTGTCTGAACTAAGATTCGTAAGATTGTAAGATGATAGGATTGAAAAATCAATTTAATCTTGTAATCTGTAAAATCAGTGATCCAGTAGCCTCTTATTGATCCTCTTTATCAGCTCCGGCCCTTCATAAATAAAACCTGTATATAATTGGATCAGCGATGCGCCGGCGTTTATTTTTTCCAACGCATCTTCCGGCGAGTGGATCCCTCCTACCCCGATGATCGGAAATGCCCCTCTTGATTTTTCATGCAGGTAACGGATCACTTCGGTCGACCGTTGGGTTAATGGCTTTCCGCTTAAACCGCCGGTTTCATTTTTTACATCACCTTCTATTGTCAACCCTTCCCGGCTAATGGTGGTATTGGTAGCGATAACACCCGCAATTCCAGTTTTCTGAACAATTTCTACAATATCATCCAGTTGCTCGTTGGTAAGGTCGGGCGCTATTTTTAACAGGATGGGCCTGCTGATTCCGTTTTTATTATTTCGTTTTTGCAGTGTATCCAGCAATTGCATCAACGGCTCTTTTTCCTGCAAAGCACGCAAGCCCGGCGTATTAGGCGAACTCACATTCACCACAAAATAGTCAACCACATCAAACAGCCGGTCAAAACATTTGATATAATCGCTTACAGCGTCTTCGTTCGGCGTAACTTTATTTTTGCCGATATTGCCACCAATGATGATGCCTTTTTGATAGCTTTTAGCATTCCGCCTGAAGGTTGCGATACGTTCAGCAACCACATCAACCCCTAAATTATTAAAGCCCATCCGGTTGATCAGTCCACCATCCGGGGGCAGCCTAAACATCCTTGGCTGCGGATTCCCAGGTTGCGGCAACGGCGTTACCGTCCCTACTTCTATATAACCAAAGCCAAGGTTTGCCATTTCACCAATAAACTCGCCGTTCTTATCGAACCCGGCGGCCAGGCCTATCGGGTTTTCAAACGTCAAACCAAACACTTTTTTTTCCAACCGCGGATCTTTCATATGCCATAAAGCCCGGCTGATTGCTGCCCCTCCGGGAAAGTGGTTAAAGCGCCTGAGACCAGCCGTTACAAGATGATGCACCTTCTCGGGGTCGAACTTAAAAAGTATGGGTTTTAGCAAGAAATACATGCGGGCGAAGTTAGGGGTTTTGGTTTAAGGTTCATAGTTGGGTGCCAATTGTAAATCAAAAAATGCCCAGGATCATTTAATTTTATTTTTGACGAAAAAATATTTTCTATATTAGCAACACAATTTGTTTTTGGCGTAAAATCTGCCATGAACTATGAATCATCAATTATGAGCTTCTTTCAAAATTCCCGTCGTAATTTTATAAAAAATGCCTCCATCGGGGTTGTTGCGGGCTTAGCAATGCCTGAAATTGTAGCAGCTGCTATTAAGCCTGGAAGCATAAAAAAAATAAAGCTTGAAAAAGACAATGTTATCCTGTTCCAGGGTGATTCCATTACCGACTGGGGTCGCAGCCATGATGCTACTGTACCCAACGCCAGCAATACCCTGGGATCGGGATATGTATTATTAACAGCCGGCCATTTGCTGCTTGATTTTGCGGATAAAAACCTGAAGATCCACAACAAAGGCATCAGCGGGAATAAAGTTTACCAATTAGCGGAGCGCTGGGATATTGACTGTCTTCAACTAAAGCCCGATGTATTGAGTATCCACATCGGCGTAAACGATTACTGGCATACCATCACCAATGGCTACACAGGCACTATTGATACCTATATCGCTGATTACCATAAACTGATCAACCGCACCAAAGAAGCATTGCCAAATATCAAAATAATCATCTGCGAGCCTTTTGCAACAAAAGGCGTTAAAGCTGTTGACGAAAAATGGTACCCGACTTTTGATTTTTTCAGAAAGGCGGCCCATGATATTGCCGGCGAATATCATTTACCCTTTGTACCCTACCAGTCAGTATTCGACAAAGCTCTGGAAGTTGCCCCGGCCACCTACTGGAGCCTGGACGGGGTACACCCCAGCGTAGCCGGCACCGCTTTGATGGCGAAGACGTGGATGGAAGCTGTAGGTTAGAGGTAAAAGGCAAAAGGTTCAACGTTTTTATAACAACGTTTTTAAGTTTCGATCTTAGGTTTCTTCTTTTTCCTTTCAGCCTTTTACCTTTCGCCTTTCACCTCAAAATCGTATCTTTGCGCCCAAATGATCGCTATTAATAACCTCACGTTCGAGATTGGTGCACGGGCCCTGTATGATGAAGCAAACTGGCATATAAAACCAGGTGAAAAGATAGGCCTTATCGGTGCCAACGGGACCGGAAAAACTACGCTACTAAAAATTATTGTCGGGGATTATAGCCCAACCTCGGGTACCATATCCATGGCTAAGGACATTGCCATTGGCTACCTTAACCAGGACCTGCTCTCCTACTCGTCGGACAAAAATATACTGCATGTGGCCATGGAAGCTTTTGAGCGCCAAAACCAGCTGCATGATGAGATTGAAAACCTGCTGCAAAAACTGGAAACAGATTATACAGAAGACCTGTTGCACAAGCTGAGCGACAAGCAACATGAGTTTGAGTTGCTGGACGGTTATAATATTGAATACAAGGCGCATGAGATATTAGCCGGCTTAGGTTTCACCGAAGCTGATACACACCGCAAATTGAGCGAATTTTCGGGCGGGTGGCGCATGCGGGTAATGCTTGCCAAAATATTATTACAGGCTCCTGATATCCTGTTACTGGATGAGCCAACCAACCACCTCGACTTACCCTCCATCCAATGGCTGGAAGATTACCTGAAAGCTTTTGACGGCGCTGTCGTAATTGTTTCGCACGATAGGTGGTTTTTGGACAAAGTAATTAACCGCACCGTTGAATCCCGCAAAGGAAAGCTGACAGTTTATGCGGGTAATTATTCCTTTTATTTAGAAGAAAAGGCCCAGCGTGAAGAAATTCAAAAGGGTGAGTTTAAAAACCAGCAATCAAAAATAAAACAGGAAGAACGTTTGATCGAGCGTTTCAGGGCAAAGGCATCCAAAGCTAAAATGGCGCAGTCGCGCATCAAAGCCCTGGACAAAATGGAGCGCGTAGATGACGTGGATGATGATAACCCTTCGGTAAATTTCAGCTTCCGGTTTTCAAAACAATCAGGCCGGCATGTGGTAACGCTGGAAAATATCACCAAAAAATATCCCGCAATAGACATACTAGACCATACTGAAGCGATCATCGAAAAAGGCGACAAAATAGCGCTGATCGGCGCGAATGGCAAAGGTAAGTCAACATTGCTCCGCATTATTGCCGGGGCAGATACAGATTATACGGGTAAATCCGAAACCGGCCATAATGTGACCCAAACCTTTTTTGCACAGCATCAGCTGGAGGCGCTGCACCTTGAACATACAGCGCTACAGGAATTACAATCTTTCGCGCCAAAGCATACGGAGACCGAGCTGCGTACCATTTTAGGTTCGTTTTTATTTACCGGCGATGATGTGTTTAAAAAGATAAAAGTATTATCAGGAGGCGAAAAATCGCGCGTTGCACTGGCAAAAGCGCTAACTGCGGATGCTAACTTCCTTGTACTGGATGAGCCTACCAACCACCTCGATATTCAATCAGTAAATATCCTGGTACAAGCATTACAGCAATTTGAAGGTACGCTGATCGTTGTTTCCCACGACAGGTATTTCCTTGATAATGTAGCCAATAAAATTTGGTTTATTGAAAACCAAAAGATCAAACAATACCCGGGTACTTACAGGGAGTTTGATGAATGGTACGCCAAACGCAAAATTGAACCAAAGGCCACCGCTGCTGCCCATGCGCCTAAAAAGGAAGAAAAAAAGGAACAGGCTCCGGCTAAGCAACAGCATTCAGAAAACAAGTTTCAGCAGCTGAAAAAATTGAACCAGGACCTTGGCAAAATGGAAGAACAAATTGCCGAACTGGAAAAAACCGTAAAACAACTGGAAGCACAACTTGCCGACGATAACTTATACCATGATGCTGCCAAAATGAAACAGGTAAACAGCACTTACGAGTTAAAGAAGCTGGACCTGGGTCATTTACAATTAAAATGGGAAGCCCTGGCTGAGCAGATAATGGAATTGGAAGCGTAGTTTGATTTCGGAATTCGGGTGTTCGATTTCGGATTTTATTCTTGATCTAAACGTTTTTAATCCTTCTTTACCGCTCGCGGTAGCGAGGGAGGTCGGGCAAAGCGATGACCGGGGCAGTAAACTATACGAGCGGCATTGGGGCTGGTCGGATTCATTTATGAAGAAACCTTATATCCTATTCTTCCTCTTACTGATCAATGCGATATGTTTCGCCCAATCCCCCTATACTGATTCCGTTTACCACCCTGAAATAAAAAGCGTTGAATTTTACAACACTAAAAAGCAGGCTTCATTTCCGTTGATCACTTTAGCCTCGGGAGAAAAAGTAATGCTGGCTTTTGATAATCTGCATGGCGGAAGCGAGGAGTATTATTACACCATTGAACATTGTGATGCTCTTTGGAATTCCTCAAATATTTCAACAATAGAATACCTTCAGAATTATTCGGACGATAAGATCATCAATTATACCTACTCGCTCGGAACGTTTCAAAAATACACCCATTACGAACTAACGCTTCCGAACGAAAATATCGCTCCAAAAATACCCGGCAATTATATTTTAAAAGTTTATGAAGACGCTGATCAAAGTAAACTCGTTTTAACCCGCCGCCTTTATGTGCTGAACCCTAAAATTGGCATCAGCGCAGAAATGACACCTTCGGTTGACAATTCAACGCGGCCAACCAACCAAAAGATCAATTTCACGCTTAATTACGGCAACCTACCGGTTCAAAACCCGGCAACCAACCTGCGGACCGTGATCATGCAAAACAACCGTCCTGAAACAGGCATCCAGAACACGCAGCCTACTTATATTCGCGGCACCGAATTAATTTTCAGCGACGTAACTCAAAATGATTTTCCAGGCGGAAATGAATTCAGGCATTTTGATACCCGTACTTTAAAGTTAAACTCTGAGCGTGTGCTCCGGTTGATGCATGATACTGCCAACACCGTCATCATGTTAACGGACCCCGACCAGGGCCAACTACCCAACTACAGCTTTCAATACGATTTGAACGGCAGTTTTTATGTACTGAACCAGGATGGCACCGACCCGCGTACGGATGCTGATTATGCCCATTTGTATTTTACTTTAAGCACCCAAAAATCGCCAAATGATGGTGCGCCCTACCTGGTTGGCCGTTTTAATGATTTTAAGCTGGATGAAAACAGCAGGATGCATTATGACGCCAACAACAATAAATTTGCTATCGCGCTGCATTTAAAACAAGGGGTGTATGATTACACCTTTGTTTGGGTTGAAAAAGCAAACGGCAAAGCCGATGACACCGCTTTGGAAGGCAGCCATTTTGAGACCGAGAATGATTACCAAATACTAGTTTACTACCGCCCGCCCGGCGCCCGCTGGGAAGAGTTGATCGGCTTCAGGCTGTTGAATACTGCAAAAAAATAATAAAACATTTCCATTTACCCAAACTCCTACCCTGGGATATACCTGATTGCGAAGATTTATCTGTTTAATCAAATAAATCAGCTTCATCTGTGATTCAGACAAGTTGAATAAATTAAAATTTCACCTTCCGCTAAAACATTTAGCCCCTATATTTCATTATATTCATAAATCATACACTAATATTTGAAAAACGTATATCATTGGCACAATTTGGACGCATAGCCCTTAAAACAATTCTATGGATTCTGGGAAGTATCGTCTTCTTGGTATTGCTTATTATTATTTTGATCCAGGTGCCGTCGGTGCAAAACTTTGTAAAGAATAAGGCCGTTACACTCATACAAAACAAGATCCATACTAAAGTTAAAATCGGGCATATTACACTAGGCTTCCCAAAGATGCTGGTGCTGGAAGATGTTTACTTCGAGGACCAGAAAAAAGATACGCTGATTGCAGGTAACAAGCTGAAGGTGGATATTGATATGTGGGGTTTACTCCACCATAAGGTTGAAGTGAGCGAGATCGACCTGGATGGTATCACCACCAATATTAACCGCGGCGCTGACAGTGTTTTCAACTTCCAGTATATCCTCACGGCATTCGCCGGGGAACAAAAAAAACCGGTAAAACCTACAGATACAACGACTGCCATGAAATTTTCCGTAGGAAAAATTGTGCTGGATAAGATCAACTTATCCTATAAGGATGTGATTACTGGCAATAACGTCAAATTCATTCTGGGCCATTTTGATACCCGTATCAAAGACTTCGACCTGGACAAAATGAAATTCACCATCCCGAAGATCAGCATTTCGGATGTCGACACGCGCATTATCCAAACAGCCGTAGAAAGACCTTCACTAAACGCTGCGCTGCCCCTTGACACTGCAGTGAAACCCATAAATGTTACGTTGAACCTGGGTACCATAGATATTTCAAAAATAAAAGTCGATTACCGCGGCCCTCAAATGTCCACTAATGTAAATCTAGGCCAGTTATTAGTCGAAATGGATAAGATCGACCTTAAAAATCAAAGAATCGGTATCAAAAGCATTGAGCTGAACAATACCAGGGCCGGGCTATCGCTTGCCAAACCGCAGCACTTAAAAACCGAAGTGATAAAAGCCGTTAAGAAATTGGATACGCTTGTTGCCTCGCCGCAAAAATCCATTGGCTGGCATGCAGTAATAAA
>NZ_CAIWNH010000221.1 GCF_903913935.1 uncultured Mucilaginibacter sp. | reverse complement strand
TGTTTTATCTTTTTATTTTACAATTAATCGTGAAAAAACGGTTAATAATTATAAATATGAAAATCAAAATCACTACGTGTTGGTTTCGATCCACTTTAATTACCTCCCAACATATTTACATTACTATTGAATAAGTATTTATAAATTTTTCTTAAAATTGCGGGCAATTTAATTGCTCTCTATAAAAATAAAAAACCATGAAAATAACAGTAGTTGGTGCCGGGGCTGTTGGCGCTACCTGTGCCGATAATATCGCCAGGAAAGAATTAGCCGAAGAATTGATCTTATTAGACATCCGTGAGGGTTTTGCCGAAGGTAAAGCGATCGACATGATGCAGACCGCTGCCCTGTTGGAGTTTGATACAAAAATTAAAGGTGTTACCAATGACTATGCCGCCACGGCAGATTCAGAAGTAGTGGTAATAACATCAGGCCTGCCCCGTAAACCTGGCATGACGCGCGAAGAACTGATTGGCACCAACGCCGGTATCGTAAAAAGTGTTACTGAAAATATCCTTAAGTATTCGCCCAACACTATCATTATAGTAGTATCCAACCCGATGGATACCATGAACTACCTTACACTGAAAACTTCGGGCCTCCCCAAGAACCGTATTTTAGGGATGGGTGGCGCGCTGGATTCAGCAAGGTTTAAATATTACCTCAGCCAGGAATTAGGCTGTTCTCCTGCCGACCTTAACGCAGTAGTTATAGGTGGTCACGGCGATACTACCATGATCCCCCTGATCAACCATGCTACATGGAACAGTGTACCGGTTACGCAGTTATTAAGCAAAGAACAACAAGATAAAATAGTTGCAGCAACCATGGTTGGCGGCGCTACCTTAACCAAACTGATCGGCACCTCTGCATGGTACGCACCAGGCGCAGGTACAGCTTTTATGGTAGAGGCCATTGTTCGCGATCAGAAAAAACTGCTTTCTTGCGGTGTTGCCCTTGACGGCGAGTACGGCCAGAGCGACATTTCGCTGGTTGTTCCGGTTATCCTTGGCAAAAATGGTTTCGAAAAGATCGTTGAATATAAACTAAGCGATGCTGAACAGGCGGAATTTGATAAGAGCGCCGGAGCAGTTCGGAATATGAACCAGGTGCTTTATGATACAAATGTAATTTAATCAATAGTTGCTACATAAAAGGGCCTTATCATTTGATTAAGGCCTTTTTTATTTCGCATTAGATAGTGTAAAACCGATAGGAACACTATACATAACAGGCACCATCTTACCCTCATACACCCCCGGCTTCCATTTTGGCGAAAGTGCTATAACCCGTATTGCCTCCTGATCTATATCCGGGCTAACGCTTTTTGCGACAAAAAGACCACCCAGTATGCCGTTTTCATCAACGATAAAGGTTATAACTACGGTGCCCTGGATATTCATATCACGTGCATCAGGAGGGTATCGAATAGTTGTCCCCAAAAACCTATAAAATCCCTCCAGCCCGCCAGGGTATTCAGGATTGACGTCAACTTTAGAATATACCTTGCGGCCCAACTTGTCGTACCTTCCGTCACATTTTAGTTCGCCATTTTTATAGGTTTTGAAAGTATTTATTGTATCGTCGAGTTTACCCGACCAATCGCCTTCCGGCAAGCCGTTAACGATATTACCAGTAAAGTAGTTTTTTAAATTTTCATCTTCAAAACTTAACCATTTCCCATTGCCATTTTCAACTAAAACCTTCCCGGTAGAATCCAGGCATGAATTAAATATTGTTTTTTTATCGTTGATATGCGTTTTTGTACAATAGATCTTTCCATTGGGGTAATAGTCGGTTTCATCGCCACTCAAATCCCCGTTTTCATAATTTGCGATTTGCATTTTATGCCCGTTTTGAAAAAAAGAAATAAATTGACCCTGCAATAAAGGCTTCACATAACCGGGTGATTTAGGATCGATCGGCTGTAATTTTTTTGATGTGGCACTGCTGATGTACCTGATCTTCCCACTTGGGTAATACGTGTTAACCATATACAGGTTTTTATTAACACTGGTATCCGGGGGCAATATCGTAATCATAAAATCAGCACCCTGAGCATTTTTTTGAAGATACCCGGATTTTTTTATAAAATAAATGGCTGTATCCCTATTTTGTGCAAAAGCAGTATTCATGACAAGAATGCACAGCAATAATATAAGGAAAGGTTTTAACATGAGGTTTTAAAATTTCCGTTAAGGTAAATATACATTTTTGTTTAACGTTAATGAATCGACGAAATACCAAAATGATTAGTTACCCTCTGGCCCAAAATCAACCGATACGACATAATTGTGTCGCAAAAACATTCCATCATACTGATACGGTCTCCATTTGGGCGATGATTTTATAACCCTTATGGCTTCTTCGTCACATCCATATCCCAAACTTTCTAACACTCTGAAATTGCTGAGACTGCCGTCACCTTCAACAATAAAACCAATTTTAACAGCACCTTTAATACCAGCTTCTTTAGCGCTTTCAGGATATTGTTTGAAATGATTAATAAATCTGTGAAAAGATTGCGGGCCACCTGGAAATTGTCCGTCGACTTCAACGTGAGTAACGCCTGTTTTGGTCGGCATAGTCGAAGAAATCACATTGTTAAACTTATAAACAAACACAAAGGGCACTGAATCCCTAACCACACCATTCCAGCGGCCATCTTTTTGGCCATTCTTTACCATGCCCTCAACATAATTCTTTTTAAATTCATCATCGAAATAATCTATCCATTTTCCATTCCCATTTTCAGTTAACACTTTACCCGTAGAGTCATTGCATTGCTGCAAAATAGGCGCCTTACCCGGTGTGTAAATTTCAATAGTATATACTTTTCCATTTGGGTAATACGCCACCTCCGACCCGGATTTTTCTCCGTCTTCATAGTTTTCAATCATTTTTTTGTGCCCGTTTTGAAAATAAGAAATAATGCCCCTATGGTAAACCATATTCATTGCATTGGTATACGACCCACCTATTAACTTGAGCTTACCGTTTTTATAAAATTCCTGTACAACATACAGGTTCTTATCGACCGTCGTGTCCGGAGGCAGCAACATTCTGAAAAAATCGGCGCTGTCTTTAGTAGAAACCAATTGATTTGGATATTTCAGGGCATACATTAGCGTGTCCCTTTTTTGTGCAAAAGTTGTATTAAGCGAAAACAGGAACAAAAAAGCGGCAAAGGCAGGTTTTAACATGGATTATAAATTTTTTGTGAAGATAATTATCTCTCTTCCATTTTAAGGCCAATACAATCGAAAAAATAAATCATACAAAACCAAAACAGCCCGGCACATTTGCACCGGGCTGTTTTCTACTTAAGGCTTTCCTGCTATGAACCATGAACTATGATCCATGAACTAATGGGCTACTTAAATATATCATCTCCCAAACCCGTATTCGCAGTTGCGCTTGATAATTTATAATCAATCGGCTCACCGTTAATGCTGCTGGTTTCATCAAACGGTATTTTAACACCGGTATTAATGTTGCGGTAGTCTTTAAATTCCATCCGGGTGCTGTTCACCACATCAGTATACTGTTTTACCTTTAAGCCAGTTTTCTGGTCGTAATAATATTTAACCCTGATGCCATCGGGGCCGGTAACTGTGATAAGATAAGCTAACTGCCCGTTAATCACTTTTATAGCTGAATCCAGTTGCAAGGTATAGCCCGGTTTGTTAAAATCCAGTTCGGGGAAAAGTTTATACCGTGCCATAACAGCGCCTTTTTCAGACTTGCTGCTGAATGGCGATTTACGGCCGTTAAGCTGCAGCGACACGCTATCCCCAAGGATAACGATATGCGCCGCATTAAAGTTGTTGAACGCAGGAACAGTTACATCCTGTAAAAACTTACCGGGGGTTTTATATTTATTTACCCTCAGGATATGAAATCCCTGGATCACACCTTCTGAATTTGTTGTGAGGTCTTTAATATCCCTAATTCTTTCCTCGCCACCGATAGCGTCTAGGTATGTTTTAACAACCGCAGCCGCTGTTACGCCTTTGGGCATCGGGCTTCCCGCCAGCGAATTATTGTCAGGATTAACATCCGGCAAAACATGGTCGGGGTCCAGCGTCGCATAAGTTATTTTCGAGGTTGATTTATAAACAAAGGTCCAGGTTCCGCCGCGTTGCCAGATCTCAGCAGGCAGTTTCACCGTCCCGGTCTTTCCGTTATCTTCCTGTACAAAAATGGTTACCGGCAATGCCATGCCTTCCAGGTTCTCAATGGTGATCAATGCCCCTTTTGAAGGATCATTGTCAACATAATCAATTGCTTTTAACGACTGATCAAGTTTCGATGTAGTCAAAAACCACTCATTCCAGAACCAGCTCAGGTCTTCACCTGCGGCATTATCCATCGAGTGGAAAAAGTCCCAGGGCGTAGGATGTTTAAATGCCCAGCGTTTAATATAGGTACGAAACGCATAATCAAAACGCTGTTCGCCTAAGATCTGCTCACGTAAAATGGTTAAACCCATTGCAGGTTTTTCGTAAGCGGCAAAGCCTAAAAAGTTGGGCTGAATAACGTCTGGGGTATTCATTATCGCATCCGCGTCAGGCGCGAACATACTTGTTGCCTCTTTTTGCGCATCCTGCGGGTCATAATATTCTCCCTTATTAAACACTTTGGTATCAACCTTATTTATAAAGGTGTTGAAACCTTCATCCATCCATGCATATTTACGTTCGTTCGACCCAACGATCATCGGGAACCAGTTATGGCCAAATTCGTGGTTGGTTACTTCCCATAAACCGCCTGTCTGGCTCTCTGACGAACAAAAAACAATGCCCGGGTATTCCATACCGCCAACAATGCCGCCAACGTTGGTTGCCACCGGATAAGTGTACTCGTACCATTCAGTTGAATATAATTCTATAGCTCCTTTTACATATTCGGTAGACCGGCTCCATGCTTTTTCGCCTTTGCTTTCAATAGGGTAAACTGATTGCGCCAGCGCTTTTTTTCCGCTTGGCAGGTTGATCCTGGCGGCATCCCATAAAAATGCTTTTGAAGCTGCCCAGCTAACATCGCGGGAGTTTTTACAGAAAAAATGCCAGGTAAGGTTTGCTTTTGCAGGATATGAATCTTTGCTGGCCAAATCAACCGAATCCTTTACCATCACCGTTTTATCGCTACCTTTAGCAACAGCCAGGCGGCTGATCATCTTTGGCGTTAAAACTTCAGCAGGGTTAAGCAATTCGCCTGAACCTACAACCACCATGCTGGCAGGTGCAGTGACGGTATAGTCAAAATTACCATATTCCAGGTAAAACTCTGATGCGCCCATATAAGGGATCACATTCCAGCCGGTTACATCGTCATAAACTTCCATGCGCGGGTACCACTGGGCAATTTCATACACCCAGCCATTCTTATAAAGCTTGCGGCCCATGCGGTCGGTACCATATTCCGGTACATCAAAAGCATAATCAATTTTCAGGTCGATTTTACTGCCACCGGCACGCAGCGTATCATTTAGCTTGATCTGCATGCGGGTATCCGTAATTACATAATCCACTTTTTCGGCTTTGCCGTTTTTGATCACATAAACGCCTTTGATCTGGTCGCCATCGGTAAACACTTTATTATTAAAGCGGCCACCTTCAACAGGGCTGGTAGCTTCGCCGCGCGAATCTTCACGATAGATATTCTGTTCAACCTGCAACCATAAAAAACCCAGCGGATCGGGGCTGTTATTTGTATAGGTAATATTTGCAGTGCCGCTTACCTGGTGCCTGGCGGTATCCAGGGTTACGTTTAGTTTGTAATCTGCACGGTTTTGCCAGTATTTAGGCCCCGGGGTGCCTGAGGCTTCCCTGAATTCATTGCCATTTGCAGGATAAAAAAGAGGGGAAAACACTTTGTGCTGATCATATTTAGATGGCGCCTGGTCAGTTTGCGCATTTGCTGTAAAAATACCTGCGCATAAAAAAAGTGACAGGCTTACTTTAAATAATTTCATAAATGGATTTTTGATAATTTAAAGGCAAGTTAGGTAATTTGTTGATTGCGTTTGAATAAGTTGACTGCGTTGATCAATTTTTTTAACAAAAATATAATACAGAAGATTAATATTTGTTTTGACGGTGTAAAAATAAAAACGTTACAGTAAAAGGGTAATTAAAATAATGCTGCCCCTTAACCCGTTAAACACGTTGGACATTTTAAGCAAACAACAACTGAGTTACCAATTAACTTTATGACATTTCAACTCAATCAACCCCATAAACCTAATCAACTTTTTTATACTTTTGCGCAGCAATGGACATATCAGTTGTAGTACCGCTTTACGATGAAATAGAATCGTTACCCGAGCTTACCTCATGGATAAGCGGCGTGATGGATAATAACCGTTTTACTTATGAGATCATCCTGGTTGACGATGGCAGCAGCGATGGCTCATGGGAAATGATCCGCAAGCTGCATAAAAACAATCCCTTTATAAAAGGCATCAAATTCAGGCGTAATTACGGCAAATCAGCCGCTTTAAACGTTGGGTTTGAAGCCGCCGAAGGCGATGTGGTGATCACCATGGATGCCGACCTGCAGGACAGCCCTGATGAAATTCCTGAACTTTACCGCAGGATCACCGAAGAAAAATACGATTTAATTTCAGGCTGGAAAGCAAAACGGCACGACCCTTTAAGCAAAACTATCCCGACAAAAATATACAACGCAGCCACCCGCCGTATGAGCGGCATCCATAACCTGCACGATTTTAACTGCGGACTGAAAGCCTATCGCAAAGCGGTGGTAAAAAACATCGAGGTTTATGGGGAAATGCATCGTTATATCCCGGTAATAGCCAAGTGGGCCGGCTTTGTTAAAATTGGCGAGCAGGTGGTTGAGCACAGGCCGCGCAAATACGGCAAAACTAAATTCGGCATCAGCCGCTTTATCAATGGGCTGCTTGATTTAATGTCGATTTTTTTTGTCGGCAAGTTTGGTAAGCGGCCGATGCACTTTTTTGGCACGATGGGTACGTTAAGCTTTTTTGCCGGGACAGTGATGGTGTGCTGGATCATCTGGGATAAATTGTACGCTTTGTCTCACGGAGAAAAACATATTCGCGATGTAACTGCACAGCCTCTGTTTTACTTAGCACTGGTGGCCATTATATTAGGCTCGCAGCTATTTTTAACCGGGTTTGTCGCCGAACTTGTTTCGCGCAGCGCTCCCGAAAGAAACAAGTACCAGGTAGAGGAGGTGATTTAATGTGCAGATTTCAAATGTGCGAATGTGCAGATGATAATTTAAATGAGTATGCAAGACAATCTAACGGAAAATACTTTTCAACGATCTAATTCAAAATCAAAAAATCTGCACATTTGCATATCCGCACATCTGCACATCTAGCCCATGTACTTCTCCATTATCATCCCCCTATACAACCGCCCGCAGGAGATCAAAGAACTGCTGGAAACACTTACCCAACAAACCTATAAACAGTTTGAGGTATTGGTGATTGAGGATGGTTCAATTGAGGATGCCGGGGAAATTGTAAAAAGCTTTGCAGATAAACTCGACATCAAATATTTTGTAAAGGAAAACGAGGGGCAGGGCTTTACCCGGAATTTTGGATTTGAACGGGCAAAAGGCGACTATTTTGTGATTTTTGATTCAGATTGCCTGATCCCCGAAGATTACCTGCAAAATGTAAACGATTCACTGGCAAAACACTACCTTGATGCTTATGGTGGGCCTGATGATTCACATCACTCCTTCACCCCTATCCAAAAAGCGATCAGTTATGCCATGACGTCCCCATTTACTACCGGCGGTACGCGGGGCAGCAAAAAAAGCATAGGGCAGTTTCACCCACGCAGTTTCAATATGGGCATATCCCGGCACGTATGGGAAAAAGCCGGTGGTTTTATCATCACCCGCCTCGGCGAGGATATTGAATACAGCATCCGCATCCATTCACTGGGCTTTAAGATCGGCCTGATCCCCGAAGCGAAAGTTTACCATAAACGCCGGACTAACTTTTTAAAATTCTATAAACAACTGCATTTTTTTGGCAGGGCCAGGATCAACGTTTACAAATTTTTCCCGAAGGGCTTAAAATTGGTTCACTTTTTTCCCGCGGCATTTACCCTCTTCCTCGCTTTTACAATCGTGGCTAACATCGTTTACCGCCCTTTAGGGCTACCAGGTGACCTTATATTAGCCTGTTATATTTTGTTAGTATTTTTTCATGCCTGGTGGAAAAACAAATCAATTAAAATCGCATTTTTGAGTATCATCGCTTCATTTACCTTATTGATTGCCTACGGATTAGGATTTATGCAGGATTTTTGCAAGCGGGTAATATTAAAAATATCATAATGTACCATCCTTTTTCTATTGCTGATACTTTAAAAGCTTCATGGGGGGTTCTCAGGAAAAACTTTGTAACTCTTATTATATATTCGGTACTTTCTTTATTTGTGTATGGGTTTATTAACTTCATCACCCTTTTCCTTACTGTCGAAGACAGCTTTCTCAACCTGTTGATCCTGTTTTTTTTACAAATGATCACGCAATCGTACCTGGCATTGAGTTTTTACAAATTGATTTTAACTTTAATGGACAAGGAGTTTTATGAATTTTCACTGAAGGACATTTTGCCATCCATTAAAATGACGTTTAATTTTGTGGTCATTGCGTTCGCCTACACAGTGCTGGTGGTCATCCTGTTTTTTGTGAACAAGCCGTTGGAAAACTATGAGGGGCTTTTATTCCTTGCACAAACTTTAGAGATGATTTTAGTACTGTTTCTATTGGTCCGGTCAATATTCTGTGTTTGTTTTATTGTTGATGATGATTCCCAGCCATTTGAATCATTAAAACAAAGCTTTGGCATCACAAAAGACAATTTTTTCAAAACATTGTTTATCGGGGTCATTATTGTGGGAATCATGATATTAACTTTAATTCCAATCGTCTCCATCCTTAGCCTGTTTAAACCCAATAAAGATAATCTCGATTTTCTGTTCAAAATTTCCTTTTATATTTGGTTTGTAATTGCATTCCCAATCGTACAGGTAATTATTATGGTTACCTACCGGAAGTTGGTTTTTAGCCACCTTGACATTGACGATGATGTTACCGAAGCCGTTTAACATATGGGACTAAAAGCTGCACTCAGCAAACCTTTTGCCGCGCTTATCAATCGCCGGTTAAACAAGCTTCGTTTTAATGCCATTGATCTGCAGCGGAAAACTTTTGAATACCTGCTCGCACAGGCAAAATCAACCGAATTTGGCAAGGCCCACCAGTTTACATCCATCAAAACTTATGAGGATTTCAAAAATAACGTACCCGTACACGACTATGAAGACCTTCGCACCTATATTGATCGCGTAGTAAAAGGCGAACCGGATGTACTTTGGCCGGGCAAGCCTGAATACCTTGCAAAAACATCAGGCACCACATCAGGCGTAAAATATATTCCCATCTCAAAAGAAAGCATGCCCCAGCATATCAAGGCGGCACGCAATGCTTTGCTGAGCTATATTTATGAAACCGGGAACGCGGATTTTGTTGACGGTAAAATGATCTTCCTGCAGGGAAGCCCAGTATTGGAGAAGAAAGCTGGTATATCAGTTGGGCGCTTATCAGGAATAGTGGCACACCATGTACCCGGCTACCTGCAAAAAAACCGCCTGCCCAGTTACGAAGTAAATTGTATGGACGATTGGGAGCAAAAGGTTGATGCCATTGTGGCTGAAACAAAAAATGAGGATATGCGCCTCATCTCGGGTATACCGCCCTGGTGCCAGATGTATTTCGACAGGCTTTCTGCTGTTTGCGGCGATAAAAAGATCAAAGACATTTTTCCCAATTTTAAACTGTACGTGCATGGCGGCGTAAATTATGAACCTTATCGTGGCCGGATGGAAGAAAGTATCGGCTTCGGGATCGATACTATTGAAACCTACCCGGCCTCCGAAGGCTTCATCGCTTTCCAGGACAGGCAAAAAGAAAAGGGTTTATTGCTGATGGTAAATTCAGGTATATTTTACGAATTTATCCCTGCCGATGAATTCTTTAATGAAAATCCCACCCGAATCAGCTTAAAGGATATCGAACTGGATAGAAACTACGCCCTGATATTAAACACCAGCGCCGGCTTATGGGGTTATAGTTTGGGAGATACGGTTAAGTTCGTATCAAAAAACCCTTATAAAATTGTGGTGAGCGGCCGGATCAAACATTACATCTCCGCATTTGGCGAGCATGTCATCGGCGAAGAAGTTGAACAGGCGCTCATGAGCGTTGCTAATGAGGAAGGTGTAGACGTCATTGAATTTACAGTTGCCCCGCAGGTAAACCCGCAAAAAGGGGAATTGCCCTACCACGAGTGGTTTATCGAGTTTGGAAAAGCCCCTTATAACATGGAAGAATTTGCCGGGAAAGTAGATCAGGCCCTTCAAAAGAAAAATATTTACTATTTTGACCTTATTGAGGGTAACATTTTGCGGCCTTTGGTTATCCAAAGCCTGAAAAAAGATACCTTTATAAATTATATGCGGTCGCAGGGTAAATTAGGCGGGCAGAATAAAGTGCCCAGGTTAGCAAACGACCGGAAAATTGCGGAAGAATTGAAAGAGTATATACTTTAAACAAAGGGGGTGTCACCCGATTACGATTAAGTACAACACATTGACCATAAAAAAGCATATAGCCATATTAGGCAGCACCGGCAGTATCGGAACGCAAACCCTTGATGTTATCAGGGAAAATACGGAGTTATTCGGCGTCTTCCTGCTTACTGCCAATTCCAATGCCGACCTGCTCATTAGGCAGGCGCTGGAGTTTTTGCCGGAATATGTTGTCATTTGCGATAAAACAAAATACAAGTACGTAAAGGACGCTATAATTAATACAAACGTAAAAGTATTGGCAGGCATCGAAGCCATTATTGACACCGTAACCCATCCTGATATTGATATTGTATTAACCGCAATGGTTGGTTTTGCCGGCCTGGAGCCTACCATAGCTGCCATTAAAGCGGGCAAAGACATCGCGTTAGCAAATAAAGAAACCCTGGTGGTTGCCGGCGAACTGGTGACAGGTCTGGCCAAAAAACATGGGGTTAACATATTACCGGTTGATTCGGAGCATTCCGCGATATTTCAATGCCTTGCTGGTGAACAGGCCAGTACCGTTGAAAAAATCATCCTCACCGCGTCCGGGGGGCCTTTCAGGGGTAAATCGTATGAGTTTTTAAATAATGTTACCAGGGCTGATGCACTAAAACACCCTAACTGGGTAATGGGCGCTAAAATCACGATCGATTCCGCCTCGCTAATGAACAAAGGACTTGAAGTTATAGAAGCCAAATGGTTGTTTAATATAGATGCTGATCAAATTGATGTAATTGTTCATCCGCAATCGATCATTCATTCTATGGTGCAATTTCACGATGGTGCTATCATGGCCCAGATGGGCTTACCAGACATGAAATTACCAATACAATACGCACTCTCCTATCCAACAAGATTAAAAAACAATTTTAAACGTTTCGACTTTATAAATTATAGTGAACTCACATTTGAGAAACCCGATGTTGAAACTTTCCGTAATTTAGCTTTAGCGTTTGCCGCATTAAAACAAGGCGGCAATATGCCCTGCATTATAAATGCCGCAAACGAAATAGCGGTAGCCGGATTTTTAAGTGAAACGGTCACCTTTTTAGGCATGAGCGAAGTTATTGAACAATGCATGCAACAAATTGACTTCGTGGATAGACCTGTTTTAGAAGACTATTTGAATACTGATAAAGAAACACGCATCTTTGCACAAAATTTAATAAAAAAAATGCCGTTAAAGGGCACAACAGTTTTAACATAACATAACGAATGGGTATAGTGATAATGGTAGGCCAACTAATTCTTGGCCTTTCAATTCTGGTAATTCTTCATGAATTCGGGCATTTTATTGCAGCCCGTGCTTTTGGGATCAAAGTAGAAAAGTTTTATTTATTTTTTGACGCCTGGGGTTTTAGCCTTTTTAAGTTCAATTATAAAGGCGTTGAATACGGCGTAGGCTGGCTGCCTTTGGGTGGTTATGTTAAAATTGCAGGGATGATCGACGAATCGATGGATACTGATCAATTAGCAGGCCCTCCCCAACCCTGGGAATTCCGTTCAAAACCGGCCTGGCAGCGCTTAATTGTGATGCTTGGCGGAGTTACGGTGAACATCATCCTCGGTATTTTTATTTTCTGGATATTAACCATCAAATATGGCGAGTCATATATCCCTAATTCCGACTTGAAATATGGTATTGTACCGGGCAAGATCGGCGTAAAAATAGGGCTTAGGCCCGGCGACCAGGTGACCGCCATCAATGGAAGGAAAGTTGTTCGTTTTGACGAACTGACCAGTACTGAAGTGATATTGGGTAACAGCGACCTTACGGTACAACGCGGAAGCCAGGTGTTGCATGTAAGAGTACCTGCTTCTATTTTAAACGACCTGACGGATGGGATAGATCAATTTATCAGCAAATTACCGCGTGCGAAATTCTCGGTTGAATCTATTGCGCCCGGCAGTGGTGCGCAAAAAGCCGGATTGTTAAAAAACGACAGTATTGTTGCCATCAACAATAACAAAACCGCTTTTTTTGATGAAATGCAGGCACAACTTGCACAGAATAAAAATAAACAGGTCCTGGTGTCAATCAAACGGGATGGTAACTTAATTCAAAAACCTGTACAAATAGACAAGGACGGCATTTTGGGCTTTATTCCGAACCTTGATATTCCAAAAGAGAAAAAATTAACCTTTGGGTTCTTTGGGGCATTACCGGTTGGGGCGACAAAAGCCTACGGTATGTTTAGTGATAATGCCAAAGGGATTGGAAAAGTATTTAATGGCGACGTTAAATTCAGCAAAGCGGTAAGCGGCCCTGTAAAAATAGCCACCCTTTTTGGCCAAACTATTGATTGGCTGCGTTTTTGGAGCCTGGTTGGCTTTTTATCGATGGTGCTGGCTTTAACCAATTTACTCCCCATCCCGGCATTGGATGGCGGCCATGCACTATTTTTGGTTATTGAAATGATAAAGGGCAAACCGCTGAGTGATAAGTTCCTGGAACGTGCCCAGATCGTTGGCTTTGTGATATTGATCTCGCTGATGGTGTTTGTGTTCGGGAATGACATTGTGAAGCAAGTGATGA
>NZ_CAIWNH010000220.1 GCF_903913935.1 uncultured Mucilaginibacter sp. | reverse complement strand
GGGTTAGTGCCTAATTCTTTTTCATTATCGCGATGCCAGCCCATGCTGTCTTTGCCATTGCGATAAAAATTTAACAGCGCACTGGTAAAGCCGGTGCCTGCAACGGCTTCAGTTTTTGCTTTAATGTCTGCGAGTGCCGGGGTCCATGGCAACGGCTGCATGGTAATACCTGAATAGGTGTAAGCCTTATCGCCATACCAGGCCGTTAAACGCGGCTGCATTACTTCTTTGCCAAAAATTTTGATGGGCTCATGTTTCCAGGCAATGTTATGGGTTAAATCATGCAGGTATTGTTTGCTCTCGCCGCCGTTGAAGAATGCGGGGTAAAGATATGCTTCGCCTTTGTAGGGCAAAAGGTTTTCGCGTTCGTTGAATAGGGATAACGTCATGACTGTATTTCGAAAATAGTAAGTAAATCTGATGAATCGCGGTGCCGCTTTTAATTTGATGGTGCTGTTTAAAAAATTACAGCGCCGCCATTGGTTTTTATGTCAAAAAAAGACCTACATTTTAAAATTTTTATATTGCAGCACCATGTTAAGATATACTGCCGACAGGCGAACTGTAATTACCGTGTTGCTTTATTTTGTTTTTGCCATTATGCCGTGGTTTTTATGGCCACAGCTTAATAACTGGCAAATTGCATTGTTTGTTATTATCAACTGCTTTCTATCATTTACCTGCGCGGTAATAGTGCACAATACTATTCATGTCCCCATTTTTAAAAAGCGTGGCATGAATAAGTTTTTCCAGGTAGTGCTTTCATTTACTTATGGCCACTCTACCAGTGCTTATGTGCCGGGCCATAATTTCAGCCACCATAAATATACTCAGGGCAATAAAGACGCCATACGCACCAGTAAGGCGCGTTTCAAAATCAATATATTAAACCAGCTGTTGTTTTTCTTTTTAATGAGCGGCGATATTTTGAAAGGTGAAATACGCTTTGCTAAAAAAATGCGGGTTGAAAGACCATCGTGGTTCAGGCAATATTTGCTGGAGATGGTGATGGTAATGGGCCTTAAAATTGTGCTATTGATTGTAAACTGGAAATGTGCCGTGTTGTTTATTTTAATACCACATCAGTATGCCGCCTGGGGCATTGTGGGTACCAACTATTTTCAGCACGATGGCGTTGATGAAAACCACCCGTACAACCACAGCCGTAATTTTACAGGTAATACGCTTAACTGGTTTTTATTTAATAACGGGTACCATGGCGCCCACCACATTAAACCTAACCTGCACTGGAGTTTGCTGCCGGCTTACCATAACGAGCATGTAAGGCCGCATATTCATCCTGCGCTTGATCTGGAATCTCTGCCGGCTTATCTTTTTAAAACGCATATATACCCCGCTAAGCGGCTTGATTATTTGGGGCAACCCCTGGTTCTTGCTCCTGCTGTTAAAGACGAAGATTGGGTGGGTGATATAAATGTTAGCCAGCATGCTACTGATATGGCCGGGGCTTAAAGTATTTTACTTTTTGTTGCAATAAGGTTTTAGAAACAGCAGAAGCTTTGTGACTGATACTGCCCAATCTGTCGTAATTTAATTGTCGGTTACTTTAAATACCGGAATGCTGAAGTAAAATGTAGCTCCTTGGTTTGGTGCGGCTTCGGCCCATATTTTACCATCGTGTTTTTTAATGATGCTATGCACCAGCGCAAGGCCTACACCTGTGCCCTCATAGTCGGCTTCTTTATGCAGGCGTTGAAACACACTAAACAGCCGGTCTGCATTTTTCATATCAAAGCCTATACCATTATCCTTTATAAAATACACCTGCTCTCCATCCTTTTCAACCATGCCTATCTCTATACAAGATCG
>NZ_CAIWNH010000219.1 GCF_903913935.1 uncultured Mucilaginibacter sp. | reverse complement strand
TTATCGGAGATTGCCGCGCCGTCTTTTTTATCGCTCATGCGGATGTTGATCTTTGCATCGGGGAAATCATTCTTCAAGCGTTGCATCACCAATTGCAAAGCCGCCGGTAAAACTTCGATCACCAGGGGATAAGTGATATCTAGTTGATCTGCGTATTTCCCGGCATCACCTATCAAAATAAATTCTTTGGCCATGGCCGCGAGTATTTTTTCGGAGGTGTGGATGCCGCCGCCGCTTTTCAGTGCGTTCAGTTCAGTATCAAACTGGTCGCAGCCATCGAAATAAATATCCGGGTTTTTTGTGAGCGTGATAGATTGCACATTGAAATCATATTGCCTGATCAGCCCTATAGTTTTAAAGGACGATGAAACAAAGGCCAGCGATGCGGCAAGTTCGCTGTCTGCCGCCAGCAATGAAAGCAGGTTGGCAATGGTAGTACCTGCACCAAGGCCGATGGTTTGCCCCGGTTGGATGAGTTTGATCGCTGCCTTTGCAGCTTCCATTTTATAATCTATCATAATTGTTTCGATCAGGATGATGGATAAATTCGAAGATAGGAAGTTTATGGATACACGAGCGGCAAAATAAAAAATGAAGGCTGAGGTAATAATTAATACCTGAAACAGGATAGGTCATCGCACGTTATAACTGCATATAATATAAGGAGCTCATGAAAGCAGTAGAGTTTGAAAAATATGGCGGCCTGGATGTTTTGCAGGTAGCAGAAGTGCCACACCCGGTACCCGCAGCCGGTGAAGTTTTGGTAAAAGTTAAAGCCGCCGGCATCAACCCAGGCGAGGCCGCCATCAGGGAAGGCTTAATGGCTAAACAGTTCCCTGCCACTTTTCCCTCGGGTGAAGGCAGCGACTTCGCGGGCATTATTGAAGAAATTGGCAGTAATGTTAACGGTTTTTCTGTGGGCGATGAAGTGCTTGGCTTTACAAACAAGCGTGCCAGCCATGCCGATTATGTTTTGGCTGAAGCTGACCACATGGTGTTCCGCCCTGCTAACGTATCGTGGGAGCAGGCGGGCGGTCTTTTCGTAGCGGGCACAACCGCCTGGGCATCTGTACATGCGGTGTCGCTTAAGCCGGGTGATACGGTGGTTGTTTCAGGCGCGGCAGGCGGGGTGGGGTCATTGGCGGTCCAACTGGCCAAAAATGCCGGGGCCACGGTGATCGGCATAGCAGGTGAAGCTAACCAGCAATGGCTCACCTATCATGATATCATTCCGGTTACTTACGGGGAGGGAATGAAAGAACGCATTCTCGAAGCTTCCAAAGGAAAGATCGATGCTTTTATCGATACGTTCGGGCATGGCTATGTGGACCTGGCGCTTGAACTGGGGGTACCCGCAGGCCGGATAAATACCATCATCGATTTTGCCGCAGTTGCCAAATATGGCGTAAAGGCAGAAGGCAGCGCTACAGCGGCAAATGTAAAGGTGCTCGCGGAACTGGCTGGCCTGATCAACGCCGATAAACTGGATATGCCCATAGCCAAAACTTACCCCCTGGCACAGGTAAAGGAAGCCTACCGCGACCTGGAAAAGCGCCATACGCGCGGAAAAATTGTGCTGATCCCATAAAGGACCAGCGTTCGCAAAAAAATTAAAAAAATCATTTATGGAATCGCTGGTCTTCCTGCATCCTACAGGAAAATTAGCGATCCATGAAAAGACTCACCTACTTCCTTGTAACGGTATTTGTATTGTTAGTGATACAAATTCCTGCCTTCGGCCAAAGCCCGCAGCTTACTGTGGATGGCAAAAGCAATAACGGCGTAAAGCTGCAGCAGCTGAAGATCGACGTCGCGGTATACGGCAATATCAGCCGCACCACCTGGCAAATGACATTTTATAATACCACCTCGCGCATCCTCGAAGGCACGCTGTCGTTCCCGCTGAAAGATGGCATTAGCGTAAGCCGCTACGCGCTGGACATCAATGGCAAAATGCGCGAGGCGGTACCTATCGACCGCGGCAAAGGCACAGCCGTTTTCGAAGCCGTTGAGCGCCGGCGCATTGATCCCGGTTTGCTTGAAAAAGTGGAGGGAAATATATTCCGCACCCGCATCTACCCCATTAACCCGCACAGCACCCGCACGGTAATTATCGGTTATGAGGAAGAAATCCCGCTGGCGGATAACGGAGAACTTAAATTTACCCTACCCCTTAATGTAAAAGATACGGTAGAGAAATTTTCGCTCAGCGCATCAGTTATTCAAAGCGCGGCGGCCCCGGTTACGGATAATACAGGTGGAGACAACCTGCAATTCGACAGGCATCAAAATACGTATTCGGCAGCTATAGATAAAATCAATTACCTGCCGAATCATCCATTGTCATTCTCTATACCCAAACCGCCGGATGCCGCCGAAGTGATGATCCAGGCGCTGGGCAATAAGTATTATTATTTTATCAATACCACCCTGCAGCCGCAGATCGTCAACAAAACGCTGCCGCAACGTATTGGTTTGTTGTGGGATGTTTCGCTCAGCGGTGCCGCCAGGGACAGCAAAAAAGAGTTCGCGCTGCTGGATGCTTATTTCAAAAAAGTAAATAATGCAGAGATCACTTTAGTAACTTTCAGCAATACCATTATCAATACCAAAACCTATACCATCGCCAACGGCAATTGGGCAGAACTAAAAACTGCGCTGGAACATACCACCTACGATGGCGCTACCGATTTCGGTAAACTCAACCTGGCCCAATATGCCGCCGACGAATATTTACTGATGAGCGACGGCCACCACACCTTCGGCGAAAGAACCATCAGGCTGACCAACAAACCAGTTTATTGTATCAACTCCTCTGCCTCGGCTGATTACAGCAACCTGAAGCTCATCGCCCTGAAAACCGGCGGCGAATTGATCGACCTGACCTCCACAGATAGCGCCAAAGCCCTAAATAGCTTAACCACGCAGCCTTTGCGGTTCTTAGGGATAAAGGTGAGCGGTACGGTGGAAGAAAATTATCCCTCGTTACGGGTAGCCGTCGACCGTACATTTTCTATCGCCGGCATTACCCGCGACCCAAACCAGGTGCTTACTTTACAATATGGTTATGGCGACAAGGTAAGCTACGAAAAAGCAGTAACGCTCGACCTTTCGAAGAATGAAGTAGATGATGTGGACGTAGCCAAACTGTGGGCGCAAAAAAAGATCAGCGAACTGGATATCAACTACAACGCCAACCGGCAGGATATTGAATCCCTCGGCAAGCGCTTTGGCATTGTTACCCGAAATACCTCGCTTATTGTGCTGGAGTCAGTGAACGATTATATCACCTATGATATTGAGCCACCTGCTGAACTGCGCGAACAATTTGACGCCATTATGAAACAAAGGGGTGCAGTCGACAGGGTGCAAAGAGAAAATCTCACTACCTCAGCAAATATGCAGGCTGAGCTTGCGCGATGGTGGCATGCTGAAATAAAAATAGCAGAAGTGCCGGTAAAGCCTGCTGTTACGCCCGAAGTGCGGGTAGAAACACCCGTACAAAATCCTGCTCATACGGCACCTCAAAACCGGGGAGCAGTGAACGGGCAACACCGTACGATCTCAGGTATAGTTACCACAAAAGACGATGGGCAGCCCATACCCGGGGTTACCGTAAAGATAAAAGGTACCAATATTGGCGTTCAAACAAACACCAGTGGGCGCTATACCATTTCCGCACCATCAAACGCGACCCTCGTATTTTCATTTGTTGGCTATGCCGCAAAACAGGTTAACTCGGGACTGCACGGGACAGTTAATATTTCGCTGGAGGCCAGCAGCCAGCAACTGAGCGAAGTGGTGGTAACCTCTTATGGCATACAGCGGCAATCTGCCTCCCTTGGTTATTCCACAGCAACCGTTGAGGAAAAAGATTTGCAAACTCATAAGCCGGTTGCTAATGGTGTAACCGGTAAGGTATCAGGATTAGCTGTAAATACGGTCAATAGCGGAATTTCAAACCCTAATGCGGACAGACCGCCCGTAGTTTCTGATATGGTAGTTTCTCCCGACAATGCCGTACAAACTGCCCCGCCGATGGACACCAGCTTGTTCGTTCGCAAAGGCACTGCCGGCGCGGGCTACAAATCAACCGCGCTGAATGAAGTCGTTGTAG
This sequence comes from uncultured Mucilaginibacter sp., assembly GCF_903913935.1. GTDB lineage: Bacteria > Bacteroidota > Bacteroidia > Sphingobacteriales > Sphingobacteriaceae > Mucilaginibacter. The sequence goes on along the minus strand of NZ_CAIWNH010000219.1, from coordinate 1,051 downwards.
TAGGTTACGGAACACAGCGCCGGGCGGATGTTACGGGTTCGGTGTCTGTAGTGTCTGTATTCGATGCAAAAAAAATGAGCGGAATGAGCGCCGAACAGCTTTTGCAGGGACAGGCTGCAGGTGTTACTGTTGTAAACAACGGTGCGCCCGGCGCGCCATCCACCGTGTATATCCGCGGCATTTCCAATTTCGGGAATACGGCCCCCCTTTATGTAGTTGATGGTGCCGTGGTAAAAGATATAACAATGCTTAACCCGAATGACATTGAAAGTATCCGTGTTTTAAAAGACCCTGCTTCAGCCGCAATCTATGGCGCAGCCGGAGGCAACGGGGTTGTTGTTGTTACTACCAAACAAGGCAAAGAAACCTATTCGGATACTAGTGATGTGAAAAATAGTGATATCAACGTCACCTACAAACATGCGGACGAAGATTATTTAACGCTCATCCGGAAAGTTGATAAAGCACTTCAGTATAACAAATACCTTGATTTAAGGTCCGCCTTTGGCAGCAATCCCATCTATTATTTTGAGGTGGCCAATCATTTTATTAAAACCGGCAACCGGGAATTGGGCGAACGCATTTTAAGCAACCTGGCCGAACTCGACCTGGGCAGTTACGAATTGTACAAAATATTAGGCTATAAATTAAAACAGCTGGGCGATGTAGAAGGCGAAGTATTCGCCTTTAAAAAGGTTACAGAATTGCGCCCCATGGATCCCCAGAGCTTCCGCGATTACGGCCTGGCATTGGAAGATGCCGGAGAACACCAGAAAGCGCTGGATGTTTTGTACGATGCCATGACCAAAAGTTATACCGCCGATGCTGACGGCCTTTACCGCGGTATTCAGGAAATATTCTTGCCTGAGATCAACCGGATCATCGCTTTACACAAAGGGAAACTGAACCTTTCGGCCATCCCTAAAACCATGATCGAAGCAATGCCCGTGGATATCCGCATCGTAATGGACTGGAACATGAACAATACCGACATCGACCTGTGTGTAACCGACCCTAACGGCGAAAAATGTTATTACAGCCATAACCGCAC
>NZ_CAIWNH010000218.1 GCF_903913935.1 uncultured Mucilaginibacter sp. | reverse complement strand
GGCTTCGCCGTTCGTAGGATTAGATGATTTAAGGATTATATGGTATTTAAATCCTATTATCTGTCCAATCCTACGAATCCTAGTTCAGACCTAATCATCCCGTCCCTGCCGCTCATATCTTTCCTTAATTCAATATTCTTGAATTGCTTATCCTTCAACAACTGAACTACTTCCTCACCATAACTTTCATTGATCTCGAAAAATAACAACCCGCCAGGGCGTAGCTTATCTGCCGCATAATCGGCTATGGCTTTGTAAAACACCAATGGATCATCCTCCGTTACAAAAAGCGCTGTATGGGGCTCAAAATCGGTTACGTTGGCATGCATCTGGGTTTTATCATGCAGCGTAACGTAGGGGGGATTGCTGATGATGATTTCGATTTTTGAGGTGAAAGGTGAAAGGTGAAAGGTGAAAGGTTTTTGCGGGTGCAATATATCCGCCTTGATAAAGTCGACATCTACAATATTTAGTTCGGCATTTTCTTTTGCTGTTTGTAGAGCGGTTTCTGAAATATCAATCGCTGAAACTTTAAATTGAGGCAAGTTTTTTTTCAGGCTGATCGCAATGCAACCGCTACCGGTTCCTATATCTAAAATACTGCCAACTGCCAACTTCGAACTGCGCACTGAAGAAATTACCCATTCCACCAGTTCCTCGGTCTCTTGCCTCGGGATAAGCACCGAGGGGTTAACGTTAAAGGGATATCCATAAAACTCAGTAACCCCTAAAATGTATTGGATGGGATTGCCGGTTTTTAGCTGGATTAAAATATCATCAAGAGTATCGGTTTGTTGAATTGTAAGCGCTGTTTCAGGGAATGCTTTGATCTTTGCTTTGGAAAAACCGGTTATTTCGGTGACAGCCAGTAGCGTAATGGCCTCAGGTTCATACGCATCATATAGCTTACCAAGACCGATCTTAAAAGCATCAAAAACATCCTTTATGGTTTTCATGGAACAAAGTAACATAAAAGCTACTTTTGCAGCATGGTAGAAGATGAAAAATATATGCAGCGCTGCCTTGAGCTTGCCGCTTTGGGGATGGGCAGTGTGAGTCCGAACCCGATGGTGGGCGCCGTTATCGTAAGGGATACCATCATTATAGGCGAAGGCTATCACCATAAATATGGTGATGCGCATGCCGAGGTAAATGCGATCAACCAGGTGTTCACTAATTTTTCAGACGCACCTGACCTGCTGGATCAGTCCACCATATACGTTTCCCTCGAACCTTGTGCCCATTACGGCAAAACGCCGCCCTGTGCCGATCTGATCATCAAACACCGGATCCCTAAAGTGGTAGTTGGCTGCCGCGATCCATTCGACGCCGTAAACGGTAAAGGGATTGAGAAATTACTGGCTGCAGGTGTTGATGTAACGGTAGGGGTTTTACAAAAAGAATGCCAATGGCTTAACCGCCGCTTTTTTACCCGGGTACAAAAAAACCGGCCTTATGTGATCCTAAAATGGGCCCAAACCCGTGATGGCTATTTTGCCCCAGATGATGGTACGCAGTTTTGGATCACGGGTCCCGAATCGCGCAAACTGGTGCACCAATGGCGGGCCGAAGAAGATGCAATTCTGATCGGGAAACATACTGCTGCCATTGACGATCCTCAACTAAATGTACGTTACGCGGAAGGTAAAAACCCCAAAAGAATAGTGATAGACCGGAAACTGGAACTGAACAATAGCTTACATATATTCGAGCAGTCTGTTGAAACATTGGTATTTAATGAAGTGAAAACCGGTATCGACGGCAAAATAAAGTATATTGCCCTCGAAGATTTTGACAGGTACGTTCCCCAGTATATTTTGTACCAGCTTTACCTGCAGGATATCCAGTCAGTGATAAT